>NZ_JBRREH010000036.1:0-43449 GCF_056760175.1 Stenotrophomonas sp. STEN021
GGAAGTGGACCTGACTGCGCCCAGTGAGCCAACCATCGAGCAGGTGCTGGATGATGCAGGCGACGTGCTTGGCGTGATCCAGAATGGCCAGAGCACTGACGATTCCACGCCGACGCTGTCGGGCAAGGCGGAGAAGGGCAGCACGGTCAGCGTAATGGCCAATGGCGTCCTGCTGGGCAGCACCGTCGCCGATGCGGACGGGAAGTGGAGCTTCACCCCGGGCACGCCGCTGCTGGATGGCACGTATACATTCACCATCAGCGCCGCGGACGCGGCAGGCAACAGCACGGCGGCGAGCACGCAGTATGTGATCACCATTGACAGCTCGCGGCCGAGTGCACCGACCATCGACAGCGTTTATGACGATGTGGGTGAAGTGCATGGGCCCGTGCAAAGTGGTGGTCGCACCGACGATACCCAGCCAGCCTTCAGTGGCAAGGCCGAGGCCAACAGTATCGTGATCATTCGTGATTTTGGTTCAGAAATTGGGCGCGTGCGAGCTGATGCCGAGGGCAATTGGAGCTTTACGCCGGACGTAGCGTTGATCAACGGTGCGCATGCGATCACCGTGGTTGCGGTGAATCAGGCGGGCACTGTTAGTGCGCCCTCGGAGGTGTTCAATTTCACCGTGAGCCTGGTTCCTGCGGTTGCACCGAGCATCGAGTCGATCTACGACGATGCAGGTATGGCAACGGGTGCATTGAAGAGTGGTGCCGTCACCGACGACGATACGCCGCTGATCGTTGGCAAGGGCGAGCCGAACAGCATTCTCATGCTGACCGACAATGGTGTCGAATTGGCGCGTGTGCAGGTGGATGCGGCAGGCAACTGGTCGTACCAGCCGTTGGAGGCGTTGAGCAAAGGGCTGCACAACCTTGTTGCCACCGAGGTGGATGCGCAGGGCAATACCGGCGCGTCATCGGGCGTCTTTGGTTTCCGGCTTGTTGACGTAGGTTCTGTTGGTGGCTACGAGAACTTCAATGAGTTTGATCCAAGTCACCATACGACGCACGCCGAGGGTCTTGTATACGCGTCGGGCCTGGTTGTAAGTGGAACATTCGGCATCCATTACTACGGCCAGCAAACAAACAATACCGGTATCAGATGGGAGGATCTGCGTAACAACATCTACCTCAATCAAGGGGCGAGGGTCGAAATGGCTCTGCCAGTTGAAGCCGAAAAGGTGTCATTTAGTTACTGGACGAGTGGGCCTGCGTTTGGACATTCCGTAGCTTACTATGATGTAAATGGAGACTTGGTTGGAATGCATGCCCTCAAAGCTATTGAGAGTTATGCGAAGGAAGTCTTTCAGGCGCCGCAGGGAAAGTTGATCGCGTCGGTAGTGATAACTGCTGCTGTCGGCAGCAGCTCAAACGTTGATACCATGTACATTGATGCCTTGCAGTGGGGTGAGCGACGCCCGACTGGAATTTCAATATCGACAGCGGAAACGGATAGCTCCGGTTCTCGTATTGTCTACGGTGCCATCGAAGGCACAGCGTTCCTGCTTCCTGATATGGTGGTGCAGGTCTCAACGGATGGTGGGAAAACCTGGGTGAATGCTGTGTTCGCCGAGGGTTCCTGGGCTGCTATTCAAACCGGGCTGCCGCAGGAAAACTGGACTGCTGAAGTTCGGATTGCCGAGCGATCGAGTGGGCTGTCCATCGGCGTCTCCGATTCGAAGTTTGTCCAGGTTCTAGGCGCTGGCGCACCTGTAATCGTGCGTATTCCAGAGGCGGAAGATACCTATACCGAAGCAAAGGCGGCTGATGGCTCATTGATTGAGCTTTCGCTGGCCGACACCGGAGCAAGGCAGGGCGACAGCGTGCATATCCGTTGGGGCACAGTCAGCCATCAACAAGTGCTTACCAAGGCGGATATCGATGCAGGGAGTGCGATCATCAGGATGCCAGCGGATCAGCTGCTGCTGCAGGGTGCCAGCAAGGATTTCTCCGTTACGGCGCAGGTCATTGGAAAGAGCGGCACCATCGGGACGCTGTCGCAGCCGTACGAGGTGGTAATCAGTGGCAGCGCGGACACGCGTGATCCCAACATCATCACATCCGCCAAGCAGAGTTTCTTTGGTTCTGACGCCAGCGATGTGGTGACCGTCAATATGAATTTGCAGCCGTATCTCAACGGATCTCCGAAGGGGATCAATGGCGGCGGCGGCATTGATACGTTGAAAATCGCTGCTACTGGGCATGTCACCGATTTCAGTAATGTCAGTTCCATGGAGGTGCTTGATCTTGGGAAATTCAGCTCCACCAATTCGAAAACAGTGTTGCTGAATCTTTCGGATGTGCTCCGCAATGGCAGTGTCGATGCCTTCTATAGTGGTGACGTAAGTCGAGTGCAGATGATGGTTAAAGCGCAGAGTACAGGTGCTGGGGGGACGATACTTCTGAGCGATAAACTGATCGGAGGTTTTGATCTGAAGGAAAATTATACTGATTGGCAGACGCCTGGCGATCTTGGCGATTGGGTGCGGAGTAGCGCAATGGTGCTAATCGATGGCAATAGCTATGTTTCCTACAAGCACTCAGTGGTCGGAGCTGAGGTGTTGGTGCAGGCCGGTGTGGGTGCCACGCTTTACAATAGAAAGGAAGGGGCCGACTTCAGTGCCTGGAGTAACACGGATAGCGCTTTCGGTGCCCCCGGTAGCGACAATGCAGCTATCTATACGATCGAGTCACGAAATTCCGTACAGACGGAAGGCCAAGATGGAGTGCATGCGTTGTTGCCTCCGGTTGAGCATGAGCTGTTCTCTTCCGGTGAGGTTGCAGGAAGCTCTCCAGGCTTGGTCGGCAGGGGCCTCGACGGTTGGGTGGCATCGTCGCATGGTTTGAATCCGGACTTGTTTGACTCCAGCCTGGCATCGCACTTGGCGTATTGAGAGCGGATCGAGCGCCCACTACCATCGTTCGAACCCGACGGGACGCGTTAGCGTCCCGTCGGCATTTGTATTGTCTGGTTGGCGAGCGGGAGGTTGACCATCTCCAGAATCTTGGGGCGCCATGCGGTACAGAAAACGACGCGTGAGGGGGGCCGACATATCTGTGTGAACTGCGCTGGCGCGTGACTTGGCGGAGACGAATGTGGACTAAAAAGGCCGGCTGTCCGGTTTTCGATCTTCTGGCTTCGACGTCCCCCCGATTTTGAGTAGCGCAGCGATTTGGAGCTCAATCCCCAACGAGACGGAGATTGGACATGAAGAAGCGCTTTTCCGAAGAACAGATCATCGGCTTCCTGCGTGAGGCAGAGGCCGGCATGGCGGTGAAAGAGCTGTGCCGCCGACACGGGTTTAGTGAGGCGTCCTATTACCTGTGGCGCAGCAAGTTCGGCGGCATGAGTGTGCCGGAGGCCAAGCGACTCAAGGAGCTGGAGGCGGAGAATGCCCGGCTGAAGAAGCTGCTGTCCGAGCAGTTGCTGGAGAACGACGTTATCAAGGACGCCCTACGAAAAAAGTGGTGAGCGCACCGGCGCGCAGGACGCTGGTGCGGCATTTGATGGAGCGCGGGCTCACAGAGAGGCGGGCACTGGCCGTGGTACGGATGAGCGCCAGCGCACTGCGCTATGTCCCGCGCCTCGATCGCAATGTCGAACTTCGCGAGCGTATCCTGGCGCTGGCACAGCGACACAAACGCTACGGCGTGGGGATGATCTACCTGAAGTTGCGGCAGGAGCAGTGGCCGGTGAATTACAAGCGGGTGGAACGCTTGTATCAGGAGGCCAAGTTGCAGGTGCGTCGGCGCAAGCGTAAGAAAGTGCTGCTGGGCGAGCGTCAACCGTTGCTGCGGCCGGAGGCAGCCAATCAGGTCTGGTCAATGGACTTCGTGTTCGATCGCACAGCCGAGGGTCGTGTAATCAAGGCGCTGACGATCGTCGACGATGCCACGCACGAGGCGGTAGCGATTGAGGTGGAGCGGGCGATCTCCGGCTACGGCGTGGCACGGGTGCTGGCCCGGCTGGCACTGACCCGAGGTCTGCCGCAGGTGATCCGGACCGACAACGGCAAGGAGTTCTGCGGCAAGGCGATGGTGGCATGGGCCTACGAGCGAGGCGTGCAGTTGCGTTTGATCCAGCCAGGAAAGCCAAATCAGAACGCCTACATCGAGAGTTTCAATGGCCGCCTACGCGACGAATGCCTCAACGAGCACTGGTTTCCCACACGCCTGCACGCACGTACCGAGATCGAAACCTGGCGGCGGGAATACAACGAGGAACGACCGAAGAAGATCTTAGGCGGCCTGACACCGGCCGCCTATGCCCAACAGTTGGCGGCCAAAGCCGCTACGATTAAATCTGGACTCTAAAGGGCCCCGCTACTGAAAGCGGGGGGACGTCGGCTTGGTATGCACTCGTGTGTGTATAGGCCTTCGGCGCAAAAGAGGCGATTGTTTGAGACTCGTCCTATGTATCGCTTGCGACGCGATGCGGATACTGCGCCCACTTATGAAACCGACCGTGGATGGGCGGTTTAACTCTGTGGCGCCTGAAATAGAGGCTCCTCCAAATAAATTCATGATCATTCAGGTGCTTCAGCGATGAACGTCAGCGTTTCCGTAGTCAGTGATAAGACCATTGTTCTGAACAAGCCACTGGCCGATGCCAAGGGTGGCAAGTCCGCCCGTGTGAAAGCGGTCAAGGGCGCTCGGTATCTGCTTGCCGAAGACGTTGGTGGCGTCGGTCCCGAGAACATCACCGTCAAGCGCATAGGAAAGAATTTGCATGTAGCGCTTGAGGGCTCGAATCCGGATCAGCCGGAACTGATCATCGAGGAATTTTTTGGTTCCGGCGGTCAGCTGATTGGACAGGGTGAAGACGGCCAGTATCACGAGTACGTCGCGGCTGATGGCGATAGTGATAGCGAGGCGGTGTTCCTGATGGACGGCATGTCTTCCCCGCTGGCGCTTGGCTACCCGCAGTTGGCCGGTTTCGGTGAAGGTTTGATGGTTGCTGGCGGTGGTGCGATGTTGCCGTGGGCATTGGCTGGCTTGGGCAGCCTCGTTGGTGGCGCCATCGTCGAGCACAACAAGGGCGGCGGCAACAAGGTAAAGGACACCACTGCGCCGGATAACAAGGGCATTGGCTCGATTATTGACGACAAGGGGCCCCACAAGGGCGTCATCAAGCCTGGTGACGTGACGGATGATGGCCGCCCGACCTTGGTTGGCTCGGGTCAGGAGCCGGGTGACAAGGTAGTCATCATCGATAACGGCAAGGTCATCGGCGAAGTCATCGTTGATGGTGACGGCAACTGGAGCTTCACCCCCGAGAAGGATCTGGGTGATGGCGAGCATTCCCTGCAGGTCGAGGTCAAGGATCCGTCCGGCAACAGCTCGGGCCCTTCCGAAGAAATCGTGATCATCATTGATACCACCGCGCCGACCAAGCCGGGTATCGAGAGCGTCATCGACGATCAGGGTGCGGTTACCGGCCCCATCATCAACGGTGGTCATACGGACGACACCCAGCCGACGCTGTCGGGTAAGGGGAATGCGGGCGACACCGTCACCATCATCGACAACGGCAAGGTCATTGGTGAAGTTCAGGTTGGCAAGGATGGTAGCTGGACGTTCACTCCGGACAAGCCGCTCAGCGAAGGCGAGCACGTATTTGAAGTCGTAGTGACCGACCCGGCGGGTAACAGCTCCCAGCCGTCGGATGAGTATGTGGTGATCGTCGATACCACTGCACCAGGCAAGCCTGAACTGGGTGGTGTCATTGATGACCACGGCCCGATAACCGGTCCGATCGAGAACGGCGGCATCACTGACGACAGCCAGCCGACACTGACCGGCAAGGGTGATGCGGGCGATACCGTTACCATCATCGACAACGGCAAAGTGGTTGGCGAAGTGCAGGTTGGCGATGATGGCAACTGGACCTTCACCCCGGAAGATGCGCTGGAGGAAGGGGAGCACTCTTTCGAGGTTGTGATTACCGATCCGGCCGGCAATGGCAGTGGACCGTCCGATGAGTTCGTGATCATCGTCGACACCACACCGCCGGGAAATTCGGGAATCGGCAGCATCGTTGATGACCAAGGTGCTGTCACCGGTCCGGTGGAGAATGGCGGTTTGACCGACGACAACCAGCCAACCCTGTCGGGCAAGGGTGATGCGGGTGATACCGTCACCATCGTCGACAATGGCAACGTCATCGGTGAAATCGTCGTCGGCGACGATGGCAACTGGGCCTTCACGCCAGAAGAAGCGCTGAGCGAAGGCGAGCATGTTTTCGAAGTTGTCGTTACTGACCCGGCGGGTAACAGTTCCGGTCCTTCGGACGAGTTTGTGGTGATCATCGATACAACTCCGCCGGCCAATTCTGGCATTGGCAATATTGAGGACGACCAGGGTTCTATTACCGGGCTGATTGTCAATGGCGGGGTTACCGACGACACGCAACCGACGCTGACTGGCAAGGGCGATGCGGGTGATACTGTCACCATCATCGATAACGGCAACGTCATCGGTGAAGTACTGGTTGACGAGGACGGCAAGTGGACCTTCACCCCGGAAGAGGCCTTGGGCGAAGGCGAGCACGTGTTCGAGGTTGTGATCACTGATCCGGCCGGCAACAGCAGCGGTCCTTCCGATGAATTCGTCATCACCATCGACACTACCCCGCCGGCCACGCCAGGTATCGGGAGCATCATCGATGACCAGGGCTTGATTACCGGCCCGATCAGCAATGGTGGTGTCACCGATGACAGCCAGCCAACCTTGTCCGGCAAGGGTGATGCAGGTGACACCGTCACCATCATCGACAATGGCAAGGTCATTGGCGAGGTGGAAGTTGGCGATGACGGTACCTGGACCTTCACTCCGGAAGACGCGCTTGGTGAAGGCGAGCATATCTTCGAAGTGATAATCACCGATCCGGCTGGCAACAGCTCCGACGCATCCGATGAATACATGATTGTTGTCGATACCAACGTGCCGGCAAAGCCAGTGATTGAGTCGGTGTATGACGACGAAGGTGATCAGACCGGGTTTTTGAAGTCTGGTGATATCACTGATGACAACAAGCCGACCATCAAGGGCACCGCTGAAGCCGGTACCATCGTAGTCATCAAGAATGATGGTGTTGAGATCGGCCGCGCGCCTGTTGGCGCTGACGGCAAGTGGACGTTTGAACCATCGCTGCCGCTGGCCCAAGGCAGCTACAAGTTGACCGCTGAAGCGGTGAACGCCGCAGGGGCCGTAAGCGAGCCGTCGGAACGCTTCGACCTTGTTGTGCACAATTCGGGTGCTCCGGTGGCACCGTCGATCACATCAGTGGTTGATGACGTCGGTAGCATTACCGGTGCTCTGCAGAAGGGTGATTTCACCGACGACGCACGCCCGACCATCAACGGCACCGCCCAGCCGGGCATGACCGTGTCTGTCTACATCGACAAGATGTTGGCAGGTACCGCCGTGGCTGCTGAAAATGGCGAGTGGAGCTTCACCCCCACGGCCGACTTGGCCGATGGCCTGCACAACATCACTGCCAAGGCCACCGATATCGTTGGCAACATCAGCCCGGAGACCGGCAAGTTTCCGATCAACGTGGATACCACCCGACCGGACAAGCCGGGCGTCGGCGACGCAACGCTGACCGATGATGAGGGTCAGGTCACCGGCCCGATCACTGATGGCATGACGACCGATGATGCGACCCCGACCTTCGCAGGCAAGGGCGAGCCGAACGGCAAGGTCATCATCTATGACAACGGCAACAAGATCGCCGAAGTGCCAAGCGATGCCGCAGGCAACTGGAGCTTCACCCCGTCGCCGGGCCTGGACGATGGCAACCACAGCTTCAGCTATGAGGTGGTGGACCAGGCGGGCAACGTCAGTGACAAGTCCGTCCCGATCAACTTCGAGGTCGACACCACCGATGTGGTCGTCAGCATCGACGGTGCAACCGACAATGCCGGCGACGTGACCGGTGAGATCGGCAAGAGTGGCATCACCGATGACACCACCCCGACGCTGCACGGCAAGGGCACGGTTGGCGGTACGGTCAAGCTGTACGAAGGCAGCGTGCTGCTGGGCGAAGCCGTGGTCGATGCCGAAGGCAAGTGGAGCATCACCCCCGCCACGCCGCTGGCTGAAGGTGCACACAGCCTGACCGCAACCATCACCACCGAAGCCAATGGTGAGAGCAAGCACAGCGGTGCATTTGATTTCAGCATCGATGTGACCCCGCCGAACAAGCCGAGCATCGACAGCATCACCGATGACGTTGGCAGCATCACCGGCAAGCTGGTCGCGGGTCAGGACACCGACGACACCACCCCGACGCTGGCCGGCAAGGCCGAGGCCGGCAGCATCGTGAAGATCTACGACGGTGGCAGCCTGCTGGGTAGTGTGGTGGCCGATGCCAATGGCAATTGGGGCTTCACCCCGACCACGCCGCTGAACGCGGGCCCGCACAGCTTCACGGTAGTCGCCGTGGACAAGGCGGGGAATCCCAGCGAGCCCTCCGACGCGTTCCCGATCAACATCGACATCACCGCGCCAACCAAGCCGGTGATCGAGACGGTGTTCGATGATCAAGGGGCGAGCACCGGCTATTTGAGCTCGGGTGATGCTACCGACGACGCAATCCCGACTATCAGTGGCAAGGCCGAAGCCAACTCCACCGTCATCATCAAGGACAAGGGTGAGAAGATCGGCAGTGTGGTGGCGGACTCGGAGGGAAACTGGACGTTTGAGCCGAGCACCGCACTGGCAGAGGGCGAGCACAGGTTCACTGCTGAATCCGTTGATGCGGCGGGCAACACCAGCGAAGTGTCCAACAGTTTCGAACTGTCCGTCGATTCCGTACCGCCGACCACGCCGCGTATCACCAATGTGCGTGACGATGTGGGCGGCTACGTCGGTCTGCTCAAGAGTGGCGGTACTACCGACGATACAAAGCCAACCTTCAACGGCACCGGTAAGGCCGGCGAGACCATCGAGATCCGCGTCAATGGGGCAGAGCTTGGTCGTACAGTGGTTGATGAAACGGGACGTTGGACCTTTACCTCGGACACGGGGCTGCCGGACGCGTTGTATGCCTTCAATGCGGTTGCCATCAGCGCTGGTGGTGCGGAAAGTGCGGTCAGCAACACTTACAACATCCGCATTGATACGGTGGCTCCGGAGAAGCCCACGATTGAAACGGTCTACGATAACGCAGGGGCTTCCATCGGCTACCTGTCAAATGGCCAGGTAACAGATGACCGGACGCCGACCTTCAGCGGTAAAGCCGAACCCAATTCGGTCATCATGGTCTTTGTCAATGGTGAAGAAGCAGGCTTCGCTCAGGTCGCTGCGGATGGAACCTGGACGTATTCCGCGGAAATCCTTCCTTTCGGCGAGCAGCAGTTCACTTTCTACGCTGTCGACGCGGCCAGTAACGTGAGCAAAGCGTCGGATCCTTGGGTTGTAGTAATTGCGCCGGATACCCGTTCCGTCGACAAGGGTGGGGACGCTGCTGAAGTGCTCTCCGTGCAGGATCTGCTGGTTGTTGAGCAGGTTGAAGTCTTTGCCGACGGTGCACGCTCGGTTGATGCGCATAGTAGCGCTGGGGAAGTGCCGTTGGCAGCGCTTGCTATCGATGAGGGTGCGCAGGAAAGTTGGGTGCTCAATGCTGGGAGCGTGCAGGCAGCAAGCGAGTGGACGTCGTCTGCGAACATGGACGATGTATACCAGCTTTCCCAATCAATGAATGGCTGATTGTTGAACCGGGGAGCCTTGAGGGCTCCCCGGGCTTGAACCACCATGCTGCAAGAAACTGACGAACCGCGTGCTTGACGACCCGAGTTCTTGAGAGGTGTTTCTGTGTCCGCATCCGAGTTGGGATCTTGCCGGTGGCTGTGCAGCGGGAGCCGCTTGGCACCGTACGGTGGCGCCTGCTTAGTGGAATTCTGCTCACAGCATTTCCATGCAGAAAATTTTCGAAGTAGAGACGGGATGCTACGGCGTCCCGTTTTTTTTGCCGCTCTAATGTTGTCAGTTTTTCGAAGGTTCTTGGATGCAGGTGACTGCGAACCTCAGTTCTTTGGGGGCTTGTTTCATGGATAAAACATTACTTGAGTTTCGAGCTGATTGCGTCTGATCGAAGTTTTGTTGGCACATTCAAGTGTGGATTTATTGAAGACAAACTTCCCCTGAACGGCGTTGGTGGGGCGCGCATTTCCATATTCTTTTGAGGCCACTCCTATGTCTGGTCCAGAACTCCCTATAGATAATTCCGGTTGCGATTGCCACCTGCTTGCACGCATTGGTTCCAGGTTGCGCCACACCGGTTGAGCTCCACACTATCTGAAAGCGCTGTGCTTGAACGCAGATCAATGCGCGGCTGGTGTTTGCTTCGGCATCGGTTGGCGGTAATCAGCAATACAGCGGTTTTCCGGCGGCGAACATGTCTTTGCTGAAGGAGACGACATATCTACGTGTCAGGAGTTTTTGTCTCGCTCCAAGGGGGCAGGGCGGGATTCTGACGGAAAAGGTTTCTTAGCCCCCTGATCATTTGGGAATCATTCCCGCAGCAGGGGTTTCTCATTCGATTACCAAAAGAGTGGATGGAAAGATGACTTCGATAGTATCGATGTTGAGTGGCGGCTCGGCGGCCCTCTCGCGGCCTTTGGCTGTATTGGGCAAAGGGGGCGTAAAACGCCTCCGTGCCGGTTTCGACAGCCAGTTCGCGCTGGCTGATTCAACGGGAGCCAACGCCGATTTTCTGGTCAAGCGCGTTGGAGATAACCTTCATGTAGCGGAAAGCGTGCAGGGTGCCGAGTACGAGGTCCTGATCGTTGATGGATTCTTTGGAAGCAACAGCCAGCTGTTCAGCCTGGACACTGATGGCAAGTGCCAGCCCTTTGTGGTGCTCACTGATGTAGGAGGGGTGGAAGTTTCAGAAATGGTTGAGCGCGATTCGGTCTTGCGGCGGCTGGTTGTGCATGGGCCGGTGCTCGCAGCTGATGCTAGGGTGCTGCCGGATCTGGTCCCGGTAGTGGCCGCGGTTGCGCCACGCACTGTTCAGCCGGTTGTCCCGGCTAATGCGGCAGCTGATGCGGAGGAGCATGTAGCCCCTGCGTCCAGTCATGTCATGTCCGCTCCTGCGCCGGATCATGATGCCAGTGTGCTGGCAGCGGTAGCGTGCAGCTCGGGGCAGCCGGCGGCATGGGGTGGGGCAGAGTTGCCCGATATGCTGCCGGAGCAAAGCGAAACGCCGGCGATGGTGGACACGACGGCCGTTGTGCCGGTCGAGACAAGCAGCGCCAAGACGGACAGCATCAATGAAGATCGTGGTAACGCGATTGTCGCCGCTTTGGTGGAGGTTGATGCAGCAGGTGCCGTTGTCGTGGAAGGTGCCGATACGGCTCCTGTCATCGATGCGATGTGGGACGATCATGGGGCGGTTACCGGCGTCATCCAGAATGGTGGCGTCACCGATGACGGCCGTCCGAAGATCATGGGCAAGGCCGAGCCTGGTGTGATCGTCCATGTCTATGACGGTATCGAACTGATCGGCCATACCGTGGCTGATGCAAATGGTGAGTGGTCGTTCATCCCACGCTACCCGATGGCCGACGGCCAGCACATCGTCTCCATCGTGCATGAGTACCCGAATGGAGATGTAAGCGAAGACTCTGCCCCTTACATCATCATCGTCGACAAAGTGGTTCCAGATATTCCGGTCATCACCGGCATGAAGGATGATGAGGGCCGTATCACTGGGCAGATCGCTGCTGGTAGCGCCACCGATGATAACCGCCCCACCGTAGAAGGCGAGGCTGAGCCGTACTCGACGGTGATCATCTATGACAAGGGCAATCGGATCGGGTGGGTACCTGTTGATGGGGGCGGCAAGTGGAGCTACACGCCAGACATCCCGCTGGCAGACGGTCTGCATATCCTTGAATACGCTGCGGTCGACCGCGCGGGCAACCTGAGCGAAAAATCCCCACCCACCGAATTCTTGATCGATACCCGTCCAGAACTGGTTGAGATCTACGCCGCTGACGACGATGTGGGTGTGGTTACGGGTGCTTTCATGAGCGGTGGCGTGACGGATGATACACAGCCTCGCTTGTTTGGAACGGCTACTGCGGGTGGCACCGTCAAGATCTACGAGGGCGTTGTATTGCTTGGGCAGGCTACTGCCGGTGCCGACGGAAAGTGGGAGTTCACCCCGCCGTTGGCCCTCAGCGAGGGCATGCACAGCCTGAGCGCCACGGTAAGCACGGAAGCAAAGGGCGAGAGCGGGCATAGTCCCACGTTCGACCTGATCATCGACACAAGCGCTCCCGACAAGCCAACGATCGAGCAGGTATATGATGACGTTGGTGAGCCACGAGGCCCGCTCGCTCAAGGTCAGAGCACCGATGACACCACCCCGACGCTGTCCGGCAAGGCGGAGGCCGGCAGCACCGTGCGCATCTACGATCACGGTGACCTGCTCGGCACAACGCTCGCCGATGCGTCAGGCAGGTGGAACTACACCGTGACCCCAGCACTGGACGATGGCGAGCACCTGTTCAGTGTGACGGCTCAGGACCGGGCTGGCAGCGTCAGTGATGCATCGGACGGCTTCGCCATCGTCATCGACACGGCTCCGCCAGCGCCGCCGGTGATCGAGCTGGTATATGACGATCAAGGAGGCCAGACGGGTTATCTCAACTCCGGCGATATCACCGACGATTCCAAGCCGACCATCAGTGGTAGTGCTGAGGCTTTCGCCAAGGTCGTTATCCGGGATCACGGTCTGGAGATCGGGTATGCCATGGCGAATGCTGACGGCAAGTGGACGTTTGAACCGTTCCTGCCGATGGGTTTGGGGCTGCACAAGCTGACCGCCGAGGCAATTGACGCCGCGGGCAATATCAGCGCGCCTTCGGACCGCTTTGATCTGACCCTGGGTAGCCCGGACCTGCCTGCAGTGCCGACCATCACTTCGGTGGTTGATGACGTGGGCGCGGTAACCGGCAATCTGCAGAAGAATGATGTCACCGACGATACAAGGCCGACCATCAACGGCACTGCGCAGGCAGGCATGACGATATCGGTATATGTGGATGGAAGTTTGGCTGGCAGCACCTTGGTTGCCGCCAATGGCGAGTGGAGCTACACGCTGGGCGTAGAACTGGTCGATGGCCTGCACAAGATCACGGCCAAAGCCATCAACAGTGTGGGTAATGCAAGTGACCCGACCGGCGAGTACCCGATCATCGTGGACACTACGCCGCCCGTGGCGCCGGTCGAAACAGATGCGGTGTTGTGGGATGACGCTGGCACCATCACCGGCGTCATCACCAGCGGCACCATCACCGATGACAATACCCCAACGTTCAATGGTGTCGCCGAGCCCAATGCCACAGTAGTCATCTATGACGATGGCGAGGAAATTGGGCGCGCGCCAGTCAATGCCAGCGGCGTCTGGAGCTTTACCCCGTTGCCAGTACTCGTCGACGGAGTCCACAAGCTCAGCTATGAAGTAATGGACAAGGCTGGCAACATCAGTCCGAAGTCGGAGATGATCGAGTTCACCGTGGATACTTCAAAGCTGCAGGTTTCCATCGATGGCGCCAACGACGATGTCGGCAAGATCACCGGTGCGATCAGCAAGGGCGGTGTGACCGATGACACCACGCCGACGCTGCATGGCAAGGCTACGCCTGGCGGAATCGTCAAGATCTACGAAGGTGACGTGTTGTTGGGTCAGGCCACTGCAGGGAGCGATGGCCAGTGGAGCATGACCGTGACGGAAGCGATGGGTGGCGGTGCGCACAGCCTGGTTGCAACCGTGACCACGGTGGCTCACGGTGAGAGTGATCCCAGCGATGCATTCGATTTCAACATCGATGTCACCGCGCCGGATACGCCGACCATCGTCGAGGTAAAGGACGATGTTGGCTTCCCGCAGAACGCCTTGAGCAAGGGCGAGAGCACCGATGACACCACCCCGACCTTGTCCGGAAAGGCCGAGGCAGGTAGTACGGTGCACGTCTACGACAAGGACAGTCTGCTCGGCAGCGTGGTTGCTGGGGAGTCGGGTGATTGGAGCTTCACGCCCAGCCCTCCGCTACTCAATGGCGTGCATGAGTTCACCGTGAAGGCTGAGGACAAGGCCGGAAATGTCAGCCAACCTTCGGACATGTTCGACATCATCATTGATACCGTAGCACCGGAAAAGCCGCTGATTGATTCGGTGTATGACGACCAGGGGGCGCGCACCGGCGATGTTCTGGCTGGCGCGAGTACGGATGATGCCAGGCCAAGGATCAGCGGCAGGGCGGAGGCTGGCAGTACCGTGATCATCAAGGATGGTGATGTTGAGCTTGGTCGGGTACTCGCTGGCAGTGATGGCAAGTGGGTTTTTGATCCGCCCGCTGCCTTGTCCGAGGGTGCGCATGCGCTGAGCGTTGAAGCAATGGATGCTGCCGGAAACGTGAGTGTGCCGTCGGATGAGTTCGGCTTCACGGTTGATACCTCATTGCCGACCACGCCGAAGATACTGAACATCACAGATGATGTGGGCAGTTTCAAGGGTTTGATCAAGAGCGGTGGTAGCACCGATGACGCAAGGCCAACCATAAACGGAAACGGAAAGGCAGGCGAGGCCATCGAAATCTATCTGGACGGTGTACTGCTCGGAACGACAGTAGTTGGTTCGAATGGGCGTTGGGCATTCACCCCAGAGCTGGCGATTGCCGATGGTTACTACGGATTGACCGCTCTGGCGGTCAGTGCTGGCGGAGCTGAAAGTGTGGTCAGCAACCTGTTTCAGGTCAATGTGGATACGGTTGCGCCGGACCGTCCGGTTGTCGAAGATGTGCACGACAACGCCGGTTCCTGGACGGGAAGCCTGCAGAACGGTGCGGTTACTGATGACCGTACGCCAACGTTCAAGGGCAAGGCAGAGCCGGGTACGACGATCCTCGTTTTCGACAACGATGATGAGATCGGCTTTGCCTCAGTCGCAGCAGACGGCAGCTGGAGCTATACCACTGAGGTTCTTGGCTTTGGCGAGCACAGGATTACGTTCCATTCGGTTGATGTGGCGGCGAATCTGAGTCCGCCTTCGGAAGCCTGGGTCCTCGTGGTAACCATGCCTTCGCGTGCACTTGCAGCGGAGGCAGTTGCGGAAACCACGCTTTCAATTGGGGACCTGTTGTTGGATGGGCAGGTCGGGATGTTCGTGGAAGACGCTGGAAAGCGCGATGTCGCGGCTTGCGGGGTGCCAATTGACAATCAACACGCTGATGGTGATGTCAGCGTGCAGGAAAGTTGGCAGGCCCGCACCAATCAGATGGAAGTCAGGGCTGACTGGCCGGCACCAGGCATGATCGACGCAAACCAGATGCTTGAACTGCAATTTGGCTGATGAGGGAGCCCGATGATGGGGAGTTCGATTGAACTCCCCATCATGCCTTTGTCAGGCTTGCACCTGTCGGAAATTTGTCGACTCCCCGGATCTCAATGCCAGACCAAATTGGGGGTTTCCTGTTTGTGGTACTGGCGGAGTTCGGCGGGCGTAAGCGAACCGAGGCTGTGGTGAGGTATCTCGGTGTTGTAGTCGGTCAGCCGCTGCGCTGTCTGTTCGTGTACTTCTCCGAGATCGCGGCAGACGTGCATATCCAGCACGCCACGTCGAAAGCTGCCACTGAAGCGTTGGATGAAGCCGTTCTGCATTGGCCGTCCTGGCGCGATGAAATCCAGTGCGATGTTCTTGCAGATGGCCAAAGCCTTGCGGCTGAAATTGTCGATTACGTCGCATGTCAGGAACCGTCGCCCATCCCAAAGCGCATCGGACAGGAAGTCGATCGACCAGCTACCGTCGACCGTGGCATCCCAATCGCCACAGAGGCCCGGCGTTCGCTCCCGCCGTGCATTCCTGTATTCAGGGCAAAAGCAGGCGCTTGTGCGCCGGGCCTGTCTCTCTTGCAATCAGATACTTCAACGCTTGTTTCTCCATCGCCAGTTCGGCGTACATCCGCTTGGCCTTTGCGTACTCGGCTTCAAGGTCGCGCTAGCGCTGCACGTCCGAAGTTTCCATGCCGCCGTACTTGGAATTCCAGACGTGGTAAGTCACATCGAAAATGGCAAGCTCACGGCGGGCATTCTTGACCTGCCTTCCAGCTTCAACCAGTTCTCAACGTCGCAACTGTATCTCGCGAGATGGTGTTTTCGCGGGCGATGCTGCTTGGGAATGATTCGCAAGCGAGCTCGATTCTGACCATCAATCGGGTCGCGACCGGTTCGTAGCGTTCATCGAAACAAGTCGATTCTCATATTCAAATTCCATTGCATGCTTCAGATTGCTTGAGGCTGGCAGGACTGCTTTGGGTGCGTGGCGGTCGTCGTACTCTTTCACTGGCCTGATGCGGGGCTGCTCATGTTGGTAGCACAACAAGCGTATTTGCCAGGCAGGCTGGTTCGTTGTTTCTGATTGGTGAGCCGCGGCCGGTCCGTCCAATAGAGGTGCGCGGCCGAGAGTGGTTCCGACATTCATGTGCACCGCTGGCTGCGCACAAAGCCCGCTGACAAAGGCTTTGAGCTGGCTCGGTCGCAAGCATTTAGGACGTGTCCCATGTACTTGGGGGGCGCGTATTTTTACGCTTGCGTCCCATCGAAGCTGCGTCGGGTAAGGCAGCTTGTTCCAGGTTTCGCTGCTACGGCGCGTGCCTCGGTTGAAGGCAAAGTTTGGTGGCCAACGTTGAACCTCGCAAGGGGATCAGTGTCGGGTTGCCGGTCAATTGCCTTGTTTTGCCCGAAACACGGTCTTCCTGTTTCTGGAAGCGAATATTTTTGAGGTTGCGGATGAGCAGTTTCGGTTTGGACCCTGGGTTCCAGAAGAAGTACATGACGCGGAGGCCCTTGGTTACCTTCTCGGCAATCGCATTGGCCTGCATGTCAGCCCTCAGCAGCCAGGCGAGGGCAGATGATGAACTGTTGCAGTTCGAACAGGTCGCGCCGCGCAGCGTTGTCGGTGATATCGCCGCGGATCAGAAAAGGCCGGGCGCCGAACGCGGCGCAATCGACAGCGCCGCGGTGCCATCTGCCGTCGTGCAGTCTGTGCGTGAGAGCCTTGCCTTGCCATCGGCTGGCGCTGTTATGGAGGACGTGCTTGTATTCGAGCGTTTGCCGGTGGGCCGCGTTCAATTGCCTGATATCTCCAGTGAGCCGGCGCCTGCAAGCAGCAACGAACCCACCGTGGCGCAAAGCGTGCAGCTGGCGGTGCCACAGCCCGTTCCTGGTGGCACGATTGCGGCGGCGCGGATTGCCGGAAACGGCGAGGTGCCGGAGGCGGAGCTGCGCACGATGTTCCTGAGCATGGTCGATGCGGCCGCAGGGCGTAGTCCAGCTGTCGCCGGAGCGTTGGCGCAGTACGCCGCATCCAAGGCTGACATCTTGGAGGCAAAGGGCCAGCGTTACCCACAGCTGGACATCAGCGCACGCGGCTTGTCCCGCGAATTTGGCGCTACCGCAGCCTCCGGCACTGCTGACCCTTCGCTGACGTTGGGCATCACCACCACATTGTTTGACTGGGGCCGTGTTCGCAAAACCATCGAGAGCCGCACGCATCTGTCCGAAGCGGCGGATTCTGCGGTACAGGCGCAGCTGGAGTCCTCGGCTTACGATGTCACGTCCAACCTGGTTGAGCTGGCCAAGCAGCGCATTGTGGTCGAAACCAGCCAGCGCTACGTCGATCGCATGGCCGAGTTGGTGAAAATGCTTGAGGGCATCGTTGCTGTCGATTCGGGCCGGGTGAGTGAGTTGACCCAGGCGCGGGCACGTCTGCTGCAGGCCGAGGCATCGCGCAGTACTGCCGAATCCAAGGCGCGTGATATCGAGATCAACCTGCGCCGCATGGTCGGCGATCGGGCATTGCCGAGCTTGCCGGGTTCGCAGTACTGGGATATCCGCTTGCCGGAGCTGAGTTGGTTGCTGGCCGAGTCGCTGCACCACCCGATAGTGCTGCAGGCAAAAGCTTCGGCTCGCTCCGCAGACACGCAGGCTGATGCAGTCCGTTCAGCGTTGCGGCCTCAGGTCAACTGGGTGGTGAGCAAGAGCACCGGTGAGGACATCTACGGACGCGAGTCTGCTTGGCAGACCGGTTTGACCCTTTCATGGTCCGCATTCCGTGGCGGCTCGGGCCGTGCTTCAGAGCAGGCAGCACGGCAACGAGCGCAGGCTGGTTGGATGGGCGCCGAACAGCAGATCCAGGATCTTGAGTACCGTATTCGTGCGGCCAATCAGGATGCGCGCTCGCTGGCCGACCGCGCGGATCTCTACCGCGGCTTGTCGCTCGAGTCGGACAAGATTCGCGCGGCCTTCTATGAGCAGTGGTATCACCTTGGCCGACGGACGCTGTTGGATGTGCTTTCTTCTGAAAGTGAGCACTACAACAACCAGATCGGCGAGGTGTCCAGTCGGTTCGATGGCTATCAGGCGGTGGTCCGGCAGTACGCGAGCGCCGGTGCGCTGGTGCGCTGGTTGAGCGCGGGGAAGTGAGGGCGACATAAAGGCTGCCATGCAGGTGTTCGCACAGGCGCCGGATTGGAGTTGCTGTTCTGTCGCCTGGGTGTTGCCCGGCGCTTCCTACATTGCAGTGATGTGGAATTTGAGACTTTCCCTATGTATACGGTCTCCGGCGAAAAACATACTGGTAGCAATGAGGTGGAGTGCTTTGCAACGTGGCTGCGTTCAGACGTGGTCAGCAGGGCATATGGTTTCGCCTGAGAGTCCAACCAGGTACGCCCCTTCACAGCGGAAGCGAAGTGATCGCCACTCGCGGTGACAGGCGCGCAGACAATGATCTTAAGGAAATGGCATGTCTTTGAATGTAACGATGAAACACGCTGCGACGGCAATTGTTGCTGCAACGGCCTCTCTGCTTGTTCATGCGGGCGCATACGCTGCAATTCCGGCATCGGCGTTCTCGGACCCCTATCAATCGGTGCCCGCCGTAGCTGCCAATCAGAGCCAGGTGGTTTACTACCGCGATGGTACGGCTGGCCATATTGCCAATACCGCGCACGTATACATTGACAACGAATTCCACACCAGTTTGCTACCGGGTGGTTTCACCGTGTTCTGTGTATCGCCGGGCGCCCATGGTTTGAACGCGGTACTGGATGACGCGCCGCGCTACGAGGGAAAGAAGGCGCAGCCCCGCACTACCCTGGAAGGCGGCAAGACCTATTTCCTGAAGGTAAGCGAGGCGGGTGTGGGGCTGCCTACGGCGGTCACCCGCGTCGATGCGGAACGCGCGTTGGCCAACAGCCCGCGTCAGGCGCATCTGCTATCGCGCGCCTCCGCGGTGAAGTCGTGCAATCACATTGCAGCCGTGGAACCACAGGTCTACAGCCTGTCCGGTGACGTGCTGTTCGCATTCGGCAAGGCCGGCTACGAGGACGTGCGTGAAGACGGGCGGCGTGCCGTCGCCGCGATCGTACGTGAGCTCCAGCGGGAGGGTGTTGGTCTTGATCGCATTGATGTGGTTGGTCACGCCGATCCGATCGGCAGCGATGCGTTCAACGAAACCTTGGGTTTGATGCGCGCACAAACGGTGCGTCAGATGCTGATCGAGAGTGGCTTGTCGGTTGGGTCCATCACTGTGCAATCCAAGGGGCGCCGCGACTTGCTGGTCGACGACTGCCTGGGTGATCGCGCACATCTCATTTCCTGCAACTCGCCGAACCGGCGGGTCGTGGTCCAGGTTTACGCGCGCCGCGAGTAAGGCGCTTGGAGTGGAGTTGCGGCAGGTTGTCGCTGTTCCGCATTGGCTATTGGCCCCCGCCAACCTTGATTACGTTGGCGGGCGTTACGGAGTGATGTTCAGATGTGCTGCGCGGTAGTGGATCGAGTAAAGGGTATGTCCGTACTGATGTTGGTCGCTGCCGTGGGCGCGCTGGCCGCAGTCAGCACGGCGGTGGCCGCGAACCACCATGCCTACGGCGGCGCATACACGGCAGTGGCGGCGGTTGGGCAGGACCAGTCACAGGTTGTCTACTACCGGGGCAAAGACGCCTCTGGTGCTGCAGTAGCGAATGTTTACCTGGATCGGGAGTTCATCACCGCCCTGAAGCCCGGAGGCTACACCGCGTTCTGTCTGGCCCCCGGGAGGCACATGCTGGGCTCCTATCTGGATGACGCGCCAACGTACTCCGGGAAGAACGAAGAGCTGTATGCGGCAACCTTCAAGGGCGGCACCACGTACTACCTCAAGGTCCGGGAAGAGGGGGGCAACCAGCCCATGCCGGTCACCCGTGCTGTTGCTTCGAATGAGCTGGACAGGCAGCGCAGGCAGATACACCTGCTTTCGCGTGCATCGAAGGTTGAGCCCTGTCGTCACTATGGTTACCTCGATGCACCAACGGTTGCATTGCGCGAATACGTCCTGCCTGCGGATACGTCATTCAATGCTCGTCACGGTATGAGCGCCGTCGGCATGCGTCAGATCAGTGTCCTGCTTGCTGATCTGCAGCGTGAGAATGCGCAGATATCCCGCGTTGAGGTTGAAGGGCACACCGACCCGATCGGTACAGTCGCCGATAATCAGGCGCTCGGCCAACGTTGGGCGGACACTGTTCGCAGTGCCTTGATCAACAGCGGATTGCCGCAGTCGATGCTGAAGTCAAGCAGTGCCGGAAGCCGCATGCTGGTAAAGCATGGTTGCTATGGCGGTATTGACCAGCAACGGGCCTGCCATGCGCCGAATCGGCGCGTTGTACTCCGTGTGGAGACGCGACGAACACCCGCCCGCAACTGAAGGAATGGCTTTCGTCAAGTGGCTTGGTGTCATTTGAATGCGGGATTGGAAGCTTCACAGGAATTGCCGGATTGCCTGAAGAGATCAGAAGTGCCGAATGACGGGCAAATTGGCACGTGAGTGATGTTCTGGGGTTTTTGTAGTGCAGAGGAGTTGATGCAATGAAATGGTCAATCATGGCGCCACTCCGCGTTGCGGTGTTGGATGATCATTCCCTGATACAGATGGCTTTGGAGCTTCGCCTGTCGCGCGAAGCGGATCTCAAGGTTGTTGGTGTCTATTCCAATAGCCGTGATCTTCTTGCCTCATTGAGTGGCACTCCGGCAGATCTGCTGGTGCTCGATTATGCGTTGGGCTCGGGCGAGCTGGATGGCCTTCATCTCATAGGCCTGATACGCCGCCGTTTCCCGCGGCTTTGCATCCTTGTCGCATCTTCCGCGGAATCGCCTTCCGTCGTAAATCTTTCGCTCAGTGTTGGTGCAAACGGCTTCTTCGGAAAGTCAGAGAGTGCCGAGCTGCTGGTTGAGGCCATCCGCAAGGTGGCCTCGGGCGAAACCTATGTTTCGCCTGGATTGGCCTATCGACTTGGTCGACAGCCACTACCTGCCGGGCGCGCATCGGTTGATATCAAGGGTGGCCAGCGTTTGTTGAATGAACCATCGTTGTCGCCCAAGGAACGCGAGGTGTTGCGTTGTTGTCTGGATGGGATGTCGGTTTCACAGATATCGCGGAAGTTCATGCGCAGCATGAAAACCATCAGTGGCCAGAAACAGGCTGCCTTTCGAAAACTCGGGGTTCGCACCGATGCGGAGTTGTTCAAACTCCAGCACAGCCTCGTCACTAGTTGATTCAGTAGCTGAGTAACCACCATGCCGCAGTTCATATTGAGGCGTAGCTTCGTGCGTGCGGCATGCCTTCTTGTTGCCTTCTATGCAGTAGCCGTAGATGCCGCCTTTGCGGCCCCCGCGCCCGTCAGGGATTTGACCCTGTTTGCGCGCAATACCATTCCAAATCCGACATTGGAGCTTGGCAACGGTGACAGGGACTGGGTGCAGAACAAGCGTGTTCTGGTTCTGGGTGTTGCGCCTCCGAGTTTCTCGCCGCTTGAAGTGTTCTCTGGCAACGATTGCTACGAAGGCATCACCGCCGATGTGTTCGGAGCCATCGGCGAACTGCTGGGCGTCCAGCTGCGGGTAGTCCGCTATCCGGACCGCGCGGCGGCGCTGCGTGCACTTGAGCACGGTTCGGTCGATATGGTTGGTAGTGCAAACAACTATGAGCTTGCTGGCCATGCAGTGCGCTTGACCCAGCGCTATGTCGAGGACACCCCCGTGCTGTACGTGCGCAAAGCCGAGCGCAGAAACATGCCGCAGGGGCTGGCCGGCATGCGTATTGCGGTGGCGGAAGACTACCTTCCGCAGGTGCAGATCAGGGATCTGTACCCGGATGCGATCATTGCGACCTATCGCTCTCGTGAGCAGGCGTTGGCTGCACTGGCCTTCGGTAGTGCCGATATTTACCTTGGAGACACGGTTTCGAGTAATTACCTTGTCAATCTGAGCTATTTCAACTACGTCCGGACCCTCGCCGTGCCGGGCATCGATACCGGCGGATTCGCGTTCGCATTGCGTGAAAACGAGTTGACGTTGGAGCGGGTAAGCAATCTTGCGCTGGGAAAGCTTCAGCAGACGCATGGCGCGGAGTTGCTGAAGCGTTGGTCTGGCGGTGGTGGTATGGTGCCGACCGCACGGATAGAGCTGACCGCCAGCGAGCAGCGTTGGATAGCTGACAATCCGGTTGTGCGTTTTGCAACCAGCAATGACACCGCACCGCTCTCATATTTCGACTCTGACGGGCGCTTCAGTGGCCTGAGCGCCGACATCATGCGGGCAATCGCGCAGCGCACTGGCTTGGAGTTCATGCCGTTGCGTGTATCGCGCCTGGATCAGCAGATGAGGGCGTTGGAGGATGGAAGCGCCGATCTCACGATGTTGGTTCCAACTGCATCGCGCGCTCGTCGTTTCAATTTTTCGCGCCCTTTCGTGCAGACCTCGTTCGGCATCATCACGCGCGAAGACTCACATGCCGTGGTCTCGCTCAGCGACCTTCGTGGCAAGCGCATAGCGCTTCCCGCACATCACGCCCTCAAGGAAATGCTAATCCCTGCAACGGACTATCAGTTCGTCGAAACCGATACCTTGGCGGCGGCCATGAAATTGGTGAAGGACGGAAAGGCAGATGCAACGATCGCGTTTCTTCCGATGGCCTTGTACTACACGGCGGTACTGCACGATGAGCGGCTGCGTGTGTCCGATGTGGTTGAAGACACGCCGGCCTGGCTGGCCATCGCTTCACGCAAGGACAAGCCTGAGCTGGCCAGCATCATCGAGAAGGCAATGCTGCAGATTCCGCCGGATGAAGTGGATATCTTCCAGAATCGCTGGCGGCCGCGTCCGGACGCGTCACCAGCGACGTGGACGGACTTCCGTGGTCTGATCTACAAAATCACTGCTGGTGCGCTGCTGTTGATCCTGGTGTCTTTGATCTGGAACATGCATATCCGTTCCCAGTACCGTCGTCTGCAAGTCGCCGAGGATGCGCTGGGTGAGCAGCTGAACTTCATGCGTTCGTTGATCAATGGAACACCGCACCCCATCTATGTGCGCGATGAACAGGGGCGACTGGTTACATGCAATACCAACTATCTGGATATGCTTTCCGTCACCGAGAAGAAAGTGCTCGGGAAAACCTCAATGGAAGGGGCAAAGCTGGATCTGCGCGAAGCGCAGAGTTTCCATGACGACTATCTGTGGGTGATGGCCAACGGCAAGCCGTTGGAAGTGGACCGGACCCTGCACCTGCCCGGGCGCGTGCTAAGCATCTACCATTGGATTTACCCCTATTTCGATTCGCAGGGCCAGGCCAAAGGCGTGGTCTGTGGATGGATTGACGTGAGTGATCGCCTGCACCTGATGGAGGAACTGCGGCGGGCGCTCAATGCCGCGGATCAGTCCAGTCGGGCGAAGACTACCTTCCTGGCGACGATGAGCCATGAGATACGTACGCCGATGAGTGCCATCATTGGCATGTTGGAGCTTGCCCAGAAGCATGCTGACCAGGGACGGCTCGATAAGTCGGCAATCGCGGTTGCCTATGATTCCGCGCATGGTCTGTTGGAGCTCATTGGTGACATCCTGGACGTCGTGCGCATAGAGTCCGGGCATGTCAGCCTGAGTCCGAAACGGGCGAACCTGCGCGAGATGATTGAATCAGTTGCGCGGGTTTTCAATGGCCTGGCCCGGCAGAAAGCCCTGCAGCTCAGCTTGGAGCTGGATCCAGGAGTTGACTGTGATGTCTCGATCGACCCGATGCGCTTCAAGCAGGTACTGTCCAATCTGGTCGGCAATGCGATCAAGTTCACTGATCGTGGTCAGGTCACCATCCGGGTCAGCGTGGTAACTGTCGCCGAAGCGAGAATGCGACTTCAACTTGAGGTCGCCGATTCTGGCGTAGGCATCGCAGCGGCCGACATAGTGCGCTTGTTCGACCCCTTCGCGCAGGCCGATCATGGCCATAGCTCCCGGGGGGGAACCGGCCTTGGTCTGCCCATCTGCAAGTTCCTGTGTGAGCTGATGGGGGGCGACATTTCCCTCCGCAGCACGCTGGGCGAAGGCACTTCGGTGGTTCTCAACTTGCCACTGGAAATACTGCCGGCAGTTCCGGGCGCTATCGATGTGTTGCAGACGGTGGATACCCGGCATCCGAGCATGAAGGTATTGGTGGTGGACGACCATTCGGCCAACCGCACTTTGTTGACCCAACAGCTTGCTTTCCTTGGCCAGAGCGTGCGCAGCGCATCCGATGGCCGTGAAGGTTTGGAGTGCTGGCTGGGGCAGCGTGTGGATGTCGTTGTCACCGACTGCAATATGCCGGTGATGAATGGTCATGACATGGCACGCGCGATCCGGCGCCACGAGAAAGCGTGTGGTCTGCCGCCTTGCGTGATCATCGGATTCACCGCGAACGCGCAGCCCGAGGAGCGGGCGAAATGTATCGCTTCAGGCATGAATGATTGCCTGTTCAAACCGGTGAGTTTGAGTACGCTGTCCAGCATGTTGGTAAAGCTGGGGGAGAAGACGAGTGTTGATACGGTCACGGCGGATACTGAGCCGCAGATGGACATCGGCTCGGCGCTGCGGGAACTGACGGGGGGCGATAAGGCAATGACGCGCAATCTCGTTGCTGAGGCACATCGGAGCTTCGTTCGTGACCTGGCTGAGTTGCAGATGTTGTTGCCGAAGTTTGAACCTCGCACCATGTCCAATCTGGTCCACCGGGTCAATGGTGGTGTTCGCTTGCTGCAGGTGGTACATCTGATGGATATCTGTGATCGCGTTGAATTTCTATGCGATCAATCCGAGGTTGAGATCGATGAGGTCTTTGCCAATGCGCAGTTCATCGCCAGTGAGCTGCCCACCATCATCGCGGCGCTGGCCGCGATGTGTGAGGCGGAAGCGATCTACTGATTGGTAGCCTTGCTGACCGGGGTGCAGGCTCAGTTGCGGGCGATGGCGAGTACGCGCTCGGCGATCCGCTCCAGTGGCAATACTTCATCGGCGGCACCCAGGCGCACTGCACTGCCGGGCATTCCCCACACAACCGAGCTCGCCTCGTCCTGCGCCAGCGTGTTTGCGCCGGCCTGCTTCATCTCCAGCAGGCCTCGCGCGCCGTCTTCTCCCATGCCGGTGAGGATGACTCCAACCGCGTTGGCACCCGCATTGAGCGCAACCGAACGGAACAGCACGTCCACCGCCGGTTTGTGCAGGTTGACGGGTACTCCGTCATCCACCCGGCAGCGCCAGCGGGCGCCGTCGCGAATGACCCGCAGGTGCTGGCCACCGGCGGGAAGATAGGCGTGACCGGGCAGGATGGCTTCGCCGTCGCTGGCTTCACGCACCGACATGGCCGAATGCCGATCCAGGCGCTCGGCAAAGGCTGTGCTGAAACTGGCGGGCAGGTGCTGGGTCATGACGATGGCAGGCGCATCGGCGGGCATTGCTTCCAGCACTACCCGCAAGGCCTCGGTTCCGCCCGCCGATGCTCCGATGGCAATCAGGCGGTCGGTGGTGCGGAAGCCCAGGTTGCTCGCACTGGGTGGCCGCTGCGGCATGCGCTGTGGACCACCACCGATTGCGCGGACCCGTGAGCGGGCGGCCATTTTTACCTTGCTGCGGATCTCTTCGGCATAGGCATCCAAGCCGCGTGCGACGTTGAGTTTGGGCTTGGCGACGAAGTCCACAGCACCCAGCGCCAGGGCCTGCAAGGTGGTATCGGCGCCACGCTCGGTCAGCGACGACACCATAACCACCGGCATCGGGTGCAGTCGCATCAGGTTTTCCAGGAAGGCCAGGCCGTCCATGCGCGGCATTTCGACATCCAGGGTCAGCACGTCGGGGTTGAGCCGCTTGATCTTTTCACGTGCGAGCAGCGGATCGGCAGCAGTGCCGACCACCTCGATGGCCGGGTCAGCGGCGAGGATCTCGGTCAGCACCTGGCGAACAAGCGCAGAGTCGTCGACGATCAAAACCCGGCAGGGCGCCTGCAACATCATTCAAACAACTCCACGCCACCACTGACCGGGGTATGCGAAAGACGGGCGCGGACGGCAGTTTCGGTGGCGACCACTTCGGCATCGTGCGCGTGTGGCAAGCGCTGCACCACCACCCGGCCGGTGATGGGGAAGAACCAGATCTTGCGCGGATGGATACCGCATAGATCTTCAGCAACAATCGGGATGTGCTCCGCACGAAGGTATTGGCGCACGAACTCCGCATTGCGGGTGCCTACCGGGTTGCTGGTGAAGCCCTTGAGTACGTTGGCGCCGCCGAAGACCTTGGCTTCCAGGCGCTTGCGATGGGCACCACGCTTGAGCAGGTCGTTGATAAGCAGTTCCATCGCGTAGCTGCCGTAACGCGCGGGGGCACCGTCGCCGATGTTGCCTTCCGGCAGCAGGAAGTGATTCATGCCGCCGATGCCCAGGAGGGGGTCGCGGATGCAGGCCGCCACGCAGGAGCCGAGGATGGTGGTCAGCGCGGTATCGTCGTCCACGACCAGATACTGGGTTGGCAACAGCTTGGCGGCAATCGTCTGGAAACGCGTGTCGCGGTAGCGCATCACCTCATCGGGGTAGTGCTGGGGGTTCTTCATGCGCCATTCCTGCGGCTGCGGCGGTACAAAGTGCGCCCGCAGGGCTGGATCAGGTCAGCGGCATGCAGATAGTTTTCGGAATGACCGGTGTACAGCAGGCTTTCCTCATCCATGTGCTGGACCAGACGTGACAGGATGCCGCGCTGGGTCGGCTTGTCGAAGTAGATCATCACGTTGCGGCAGAACAGTGCGTCGAATGGTCCACCTACGTCGTAGCGGCTGGACAGCAGGTTGAGTGGGCGAAACTCGATCAAAGCGCGCAATGCCGGCACCACCCGGCACTTTCCCTCGTTGGGACCACTGCCACGTTGAAAGTAGCGCCGCTTCATTGCAGGGTCCAGGCCGGCGATACGGTCCACCGCGTAGACGCCCTGGCTGGCGGTGGCCAGCACCTGGGTATCGACATCGGTGGCGATGATGCGCACCGGCGGGGTCATCGAAGAGAACGCTTCGCAGGCGGTGATGGCCATGGAGTAGGGCTCTTCGCCGGTGGAGGCCGCACATGACCATAGCTTCAGTGGCGCGCGCACGGCGCGTATCTGCAGCTCCTCACGCAGCTTGTCGAAATGGTGCGGTTCGCGGAAGAACGAGGTGAGATTGGTGGTCAGGGCATTGGTGAAGGCCTGCCACTCCTCGCCGCCATGCTGTTCCAGCTGGTCCAGGTAGTCTTTGAACGAGTGCAGGCCCAGGGTGCGCAGCCGCCGCGACAGACGGCCGTAGACCATGTCGCGCTTTGCGGGTGCCAAGGCAATGCCCGCCCGTGCATGGATCAGTTCGCAGACGCGGCGGAAGTCGCGGTCGTTGAACTCGAAGTCACGCTGGTTGCTGTGCAGATCGATCATGGGGACGGTTCGCTCAGCTGGCCAGTGCCAGCACCTGCGGCTGTTGGGCCGCAGCTGGCTGGGCGCTCAGCTGGAACACGGCGACCGCCTGGTCGAGCAGATTGGCCTGCTCTTCCATTGCGCGGGCTGCAGCGGTGGCTTCTTCCACCAGCGCGGCGTTCTGCTGAGTGGTTTCGTCCATCTGCATGACAGTCTGGTTGACCTGTTCGATGCCGGCAGACTGTTCCTGCGAAGCGGCTGAGATCTCGGCCATGATATCGGTGACGCGCTGTACCGCAGTAACGATTTCGCCCATCGTGCTGCCCGCCTGCTGCACCAGTTGCGAGCCTTCGTCCACGCGCCCGACCGAGTCCTCGATAAGTGATTTGATTTCCTTGGCGGCACCGGCCGAACGCTGTGCAAGCGTACGTACCTCAGCGGCAACCACCGCAAAGCCGCGGCCTTGTTCTCCTGCGCGTGCAGCTTCAACTGCTGCGTTCAGGGCCAGGATGTTGGTCTGGAAGGCGATACCATCGATCACGCTGATGATGTCGGCAATACGACGCGAGGACTGCTGGATCTGGCCCATGGTGGTGACGACTTCCTCCACCACCTGGCCGCCACGCGACGCTACCGTGGCGGCACCAATGGCGAACTGGTTGGCCTGGCGGGCCGATTCGGCATTCTGGCGGACGGTGGAGGTCAGTTCCTCCATTGACGCGGCCGTCTCTTCAAGATTGGCAGCCTGCATTTCGGTGCGGCGCGAGAGGTCGGCATTGCCCGTGGCGATTTCGCCAGCAGCAAGATTGATGCTGTCTGCGGACTGCTGGATGCCTGAGACAATGCCGGCCAGCTGGGTGACGGTACTGTTGGCATCTTCGCGCATGCGCGCGAATACCCCCTGGGCGTCCCCGCTAAGGGTGACGGTGAGGTCACCGTCGGCAAGCGCCTGCAGCAGGCGCGATACTTCGCCCAGATTGGCGTCGCTGACCTGCATCATGGTGTTCAAGGAGCGCACCATCGCGTGGAAGTCGTGTTCGAAGCGTTCCTCATCGCCACGTTGGCTGAAATCACCGGCGGCTGCCGCGCTGCCGAGTCGTTTGATTTCACTGTTGATGGCGGCCAGGTTGTTCTTGATCGCAGCCATGGTCTCGGTGATGACCCGCTTGTCACCCGGCAACAACGGCATGTCCTGGCTGAGGTCGCCAACGGCGTAACGCTGTGCCAGGGCGATCACCTGCATCTTGACGTCGATATGGCTGCTCACCAACACGTTGGTCTCTTCCACCATCACGCCATAGGCACCCGGGAAGTGGCTGGCGTCGATGCGATAGCCGATCATGCCAGCCTCGTGCTGGCGCGCCATTTCGGCCTGCGCGGCAATCACAGCGCGCAGCTGCTCCTGCATATGCGCCATGCTGCTGAGCAGCTGGCCGGTTTCGTCCTTGCTTGGCGCTGCAAAGCGGTTGTCCATGCGGCCGTTTGCGATGGCGGTGGCCACGGCGGTGGCATTGCGTAGCGGCAGCACGATGCGATTGCCGATGATCCAGCTCAACGCCACCACCAGCAGCACCAGCACGCCACCGGTCACGGTCATGATGGCGGTGAACTTCAGGGCCTGTGCCTGCAGATCGTCCATGTACACGCCGCTGGAGATCACCCAGTTCCATGGCTTGTACATTCCAGCATAGGCAAGCTTGCCGACCACCCCGTCTTTACCCGGCTTGGCCCAACTATAGGCAACGTAACCGCCGCCCTTGCGCGCGGCTTCAACCTGCTCGTAGTACAGGCGTATCCCGTCCTGGTCACGGAAATCCTGCATGTCCTTGCCTACCAGGTCCGCGCGGAATGGGTGCATCAACATCACGTAGTTGCTGTTGTAGATGTTGAAGTAGTTGACATCGCCATCGGAGCGCATCTTCTCTAGGGCGGCCATCGCGTACTTCTGGGCGTCATCCAGTGGCATCGCGCCGGCCTCGGCTTCCTTGGCATAGTGATCCAGAACGCCGTAGCTCATTTCCACCTGGGCGCGCAGCGCTTGCTTGCGGGTTTCGTACAGGTCCAGGTACTGCATGCGGGCTGCGATAACCGATAGCGCGATGACGCCAATCACGATCAGCACCGTCAGCAGGTTCAGCTTGCGCCTGACCGAGATATTGGAAATGTAGGTATTCCAGAGCGAGGAGATATTCATCGAATCTGCCATCAACCTTGCGGTATCAGCACTGCGTGAGGGGTTACCGGGTTATCGGCCGCAGGGCGCATGAGTTGAGTGGTTTGACAGGGCCGTGTGACAAGGGGCGTGAAGCTGTTCACTTGCCTGCGGTGAGATGGGGAATGCGGTTTGTTGGTGTTGTGGGAGCTGTGTCGGTTGCGAAGCTGGTGATACTTGAGCTTTCGCCATGCATGCCATCTGATGGCGTCCCTGCCTCGCGGCCTACGCAGCTCCCACAAAGGCAAAAAAAAATCCGATGCCAGGGGGCTGGCATCGGATTCCAGGTTGCTCAACGACTGCGCTGGACGGCTTGCAGCCCAGGTCGTTGATGGTGTCGCTTAGAACTCCTGCCAGTCCGAATCGGCCAGTTCGGCTACCGCGGCCCGGGCGGCGGTGCGGCGGCGCGGTGCGGGTGCCGGCGCCGGGCTTGCAGGGCGGGGCGCTGGCTCACGCGAGGCTTTCGAGGTGGCGGTCTCGATGACACCCTCCTCCAGCTGGAACACAGAGACCACGTTGGCCAGATGCGCGGCCTGCTCTTCCATCGAACGGGCAGACGCGGTGGCTTCTTCCACCAATGCGGCGTTCTGCTGCGTGGTTTCGTCCATCTGCACGATGGTCTGGTTGACCTGTTCAATGCCGGCGCTCTGCTCCTGCGAGGCAGCGGAGATCTCGGCCATGATGTCGGTCACGCGCTGTACCGAGGCGACAATCTCGCCCATGGTGGTGCCGGCCTTGCGGACCAGAGCCGAACCATCGGCCACCTTGCCCACGGAGTCGTCGATCAAGCCCTTGATCTCCTTGGCTGCACCTGCCGAACGCTGTGCCAGCGTACGCACTTCCGAGGCAACCACGGCAAAGCCGCGGCCCTGCTCGCCAGCACGAGCGGCTTCCACCGCTGCGTTCAAGGCCAGGATATTGGTCTGGAAGGCGATGCCGTCGATCACCGAGATGATCTCGGCGATCTTGCGCGAGGACTGCTCGATCTGGGTCATGGTGGTCACCACCTGGCTGACCACATCGCCACCCTGCGATGCCACCGAGGCGGCACCGATGGCAAGTTGGTTAGCTTGGCGTGCCGATTCCGCGTTCTGGCGCACGGTGGAGGTAAGTTCCTCCATCGAAGCAGCGGTTTCTTCCAGGTTGGCAGCCTGCTGTTCGGTACGGCGCGACAGGTCGTTGTTGCCTGCGGCAATTTCGGTAGCGGCCGAGTTGATCGAAACCGAGGATTGCTTGATGCGTCCAACAATGCCGGTCAATTGCTCGGCGGTGGCGTTGGCATCGTCACGCATGGTGGCGAACACGCCCTGGTAGTCGCCATGCATGCGTACTGTCAGGTCGCCGCGCGACAGTGCCGACAGCAATGCGGAGATCTGTTCCAGGCTGCTGGCATTGGCGTCGAGCAGGCCATTGATCTGGCTGGCCAGCTGCAGGAAGAAGCCATCCTTGTCGGCCGTGCCGATGCGGCCGCTCAGGTCACCAGCGGCGGCTGCCTCGATGATGCGTGCCACTTCCTTCTCGACCTGTGCCTCGGTGCTGCGGTCGCGCCACTCCACGACGTGACCCACGGGAACGTTGTTGTCGTCGCGGATCACCGAGATGGTCTGTGCAAACTCGGCGTCGCCAAAGCGCATTTCACGCTTGAAAACGCCGTTCTTGTCCAGCGCTTCCAGTACCTTGCCGTCCACTTCACCGCGGTACTCAAGCGCAGTCACCGGCTGGCCGACCAGCGGCTTGCTGGCGTCGAACTGGCTGAGCGCGCCGGCGATCTGCTCATGATGCTCGGTGAGCTTGTCGAGCAGGGCGCGGTTGGCGTAAACGATCTCCAGTTCGTTGTTGGTCAGGAATACGCCGGTGGACGAGTAATCAAGTGCGGTACGGATGCGCAGGTTCTCGTTGGCGATGACCTGCTCGCGTTCGATGCGATCGCGCAGGTCGCGCTGCATGCGCTGCATGGCGCGCAACAGGTCGCCTACTTCGTCGGCGCGGGACACGTCGATGGTGCCGTCCAGCTTGCCGCTCGCCACTTCATTGGCCACATCCACGGCACCACGCATTGCGTTGACCAGCGAGCGGGCGAACAGCCAGATCAGTGCCAGGCCGGCAGCGCCGCCAACCAGTACGGCGATGATGATCAGCAGGGCCGAGGCGCGATAGGTTTCTGCGGCCTGTTTGGCCGCCGCTTGGGCGCGGGTATTGTCGTTCGCGGCCAGCGCCTGCAGGGCCGCATAGGCCTTGCGGTGCAGGTTGCGGGTCTCGCCAACGAAGGTGTCGATGGCGTCATCCGGCAGGTCCAGGGCCAGCATTTCGCTGACCGCGTCATATGAGGCTTCGGTCTTGCCCCAGTCGGCGACAAAAGTATCGAAGAGTTTCTTCTGTTCCGGGCTGTCAATCAGCTTCGGGTACGCAGCAATGGTGGTATCGATCTGCATGCGCAGTTCGGTTGCGCGTGCTTTTGCGTCCGCTTTGACGTCATCGCTGGCCCGAATCAGGCTCTGGTAGGACGCGTTGCGGTACTCGCTGACCATGCCACTCAACTCACCCGTAGTACGGAGGCTGGGCGTGCGTTTTTCAGCGAGGTCGGTGGTGGCGCTGTTCAGTGAGTGCAGGCCGCGATAGGCGACGATGCCCTGCAACAGCATGACGAACAGCACGACGCCGAAAGTAAGCATCAGCTTCGGCTTCAGTTTCAGCGAGTTGATCCACTGCATCTTGCGCGATCTCCGGGAACAGGCCCGGCCATGTCACAGGCGCGGGGTGGCACGCCGGCTATGCCGGCGTGACGAAAGGCGGATTACTTGATGTTTGCCAGCTTCAGGTTGGCCGGTGAGGCCACTTCGATCTCGGCGCGCGATGCGTCGCGCTGGATCTTGCCGATCACGCAGACGGTCTTGCCTTCCAGGGTCTCGAGCGGGAAGCCGAACTTGCTGCGGTTGCTGCCGGCGATACGCGCCGAGAAGGTGTGGCGCGGGAACATGCCGCCCATGTGCAGGAAGGTCGGCTGGCCTTCGGAGCCTTCAGCGTAGCGGGCCTTTTCGACCTTGCCACAGACCATGCCGTCCTTGCCGGCAAAACGTGCCGCGGTTTCCGGCGGGATCATCTCGGCATCTGCAACTGCGTCGAACGCGACGGTTGCCAGCACGGTGGCGGCGAACAGCGGAAGTACATGCTTGTACATCGGAAACTCCGGGAAGGGATAGAGGGCCGGTCGGGGAGGACGGGCATGCAATGGCTATCGGCCCGCTGGAGCCGCGCTTGAATTGCATGCGCGAAACTGTGATCGGCTTTGCGAAACGTCGGCTCAGGCCGCTTCTTCTGCGGTGCTGGGCTGGCCGAGGTCGGCGGTGTCGAGCAGGGTCTCGATGTCCAGCAGGATCAGCATGCGATCGTCCTGGGTGCCAATGCCGGAAATGAAGCGGGTATCGACGGCGGCGCCGAACTCCGGGGTCGGGCGGATCTGCTCGGCATTGAGGGGGATCACGTCGGATACGCTGTCCACGACAATGCCGACAACGCGGTCCTCGACGTTGAGTACGATCATCACGGTAAAGGCGTCATAACGCGCTTCATCCAGGCGCAGCTTCAGGCGCAGGTCGATGACCGGCACGATGGTGCCGCGCAGGTTGATCACGCCCTTGATGTAGTCCGGCGCATCCGGGACGCGGGTGACGGCGTCATAGCCGCGGATTTCCTGCACCTTGAGGATGTCCACGCCGTAGTGCTCATTGCCGAGGGTGAAGCTGAGGTATTCACCGCCGGTGGTATCGGCGGACGTGCTGCGGGAGTCATTCATGGCGGATCCTGGTCCTGGCGGGCTGCCGGTGCGATGCGGCTGATGCATCGGTATCGGCGTTGCGGCGGGGGACTTTAGGAGGCCGGAGGGGGAGGGCTCGGGTAGAAGTGGGTGTTGCGTCCGAAATGTGCGCACCATCATGTTTGAGGGTGACGTTTTTTTGTCATTTCGATAACGCAGGCGGCGTTGGTATGCCCGCTGGGGCAACGCTGGTGATATCGGCGGGCCACGCCTTGGCTGTGGGTTTGGCGCAGGGTATTGGCTTCGGCTGTTGCTGTTGAGCCGTCGTTCGCTCGCTTGTGCGGAAATGACGGCCCAGTGGCAATCGCCAAAGCCTAAAGCCTGCGCGACCTCCAGCTCAATCGCCGTTGCTACGCGCCTTGCGCAAACGGTCGATGCGGAAGATATAGCGCTGGATGCTGTTGTCCGCGCCGCGCGGCAGGTCGTCGAAACGCAGTCCGATGCGGGTCATCTCGGTGCCGTTAGGCTGCTTCTGCTGACGCAGGTTGCAGACTACCAGCGGGGTCGAGATCGGGGGGCTTTCGGGGATCTCCAGTACGCAGCTGTAGCGGCTCTGCAGCTTGAGCAGGTTCTGATCGGGTGGCAGCAACAGTGCGATGCCGCCGGCGCTGATATCCAGTACCCGCCAGCGCGTGGCTTCACCGCCGTCGGGGTCAGGTAGCAAGCAGTAAGGCGAATCGCCAACCGGCGTTTCCAGTCGGTAAAACTCGCGCCGCTGAAGGTGGTAAACCTCCTCCGGCAGCGGTACCTCAAACGCCACATGGCCATCGCGGTCGACGCGGCGTTGGCCTTCCAGCTGGAAGCGCACCGTGACCTTGTCAACCTGGCCGAAGCAGAGCAGGCTGCCGGCGGTTTCGACGGTACGGTTGATCGAGGGTACTGGACTGGCATCCAGTACCAGGCCGTCGATATCCACATCCAATACTGCCGAAGGAAAGGCCTGGTCACGCCCGTCCGGATGCACATTGATCATCGAACGCTGATCGATCATGGCCTGCAACAGATGCCGTACCTGGTGCGGGTTGCGCACCATGTAGCGGTCGTCGGCATACAGGTTGCCGGCGTGTGGGGAAGGCGTCGGTGCGGGCGATTCTTGGTCGGGCATGGACACGTTTACGGTTGGGTCGATGATCGGTGCAGCGCTGAGGACAGTGCCACAAACTGTGATAACGGCCGCCTTTTTAACATCTTTAGTTGCGCTGTTACGAACGGCCATGTTCAGCGGACGATTTGCTGACGCGGGCGTGCACCAACTTCGCTGATTTGGACCGGGAGGGGGGGGCAGGCAATCTCGCATTCAACGCGGTACCGGCGCGCCGTCCTCACGGCAGTGCTCGGCGCAGAAGCGAGCCACTGCTTGAAGGCAAAAAGCCGATACCAGCGATCTGGTATCGGCTTATAGGGTCTGTACGACAGGTGGGCAGCAGCGGGGCGTGGAACTACGCCGCTTCTGCCCATGGCGGCAGCAGGCAGGACGGAGAGTTCCGGCCTGCTGCCGCCAACATCGGCTAGAACTCCTGCCAGTCATCCGCGCTGGCCACCGGTGCGCGACCGGCCGGCTTCGGGATGGCACGCAGTGCCGGGCGCCCACGCGGTGGTGCCGCGCCGGGGCTGGCGGCGACCTTGGCCAGCGACGCACTTACCGAGCCGGCAAGGCGGAACTGTGCCACCGCATCGGTGAGTTGATGGGCCTGGTCTTCCATCGAACGGGCCGCAGCGGTGGCTTCCTCCACCAGCGCCGCGTTCTGTTGGGTGGTTTCGTCCATCTGCATGACGGTCTGGTTGACCTGGTCGATGCCGGTGGACTGTTCCTGCGAGGCAGATGAGATATCGGCCATGATGGTGGTCACCCGCTGCACAGAAGCAACGATCTCGTCCATGGTGCTGCCGGCGTTGCGCACCAGTTGCGAGCCTTCGGCGACCTTGTCCACCGAGGTGTCGATCAGGCCCTTTATCTCCTTCGCTGCCGCCGCCGAACGCTGTGCCAGGGTGCGCACTTCCGACGCCACCACCGCAAAGCCACGGCCCTGATCGCCAGCACGCGCGGCTTCCACCGCCGCGTTGAGGGCCAGGATATTGGTCTGGAAGGCGATGCCATCGATCACGCTGATGATGTCGGCGATCTTCTTTGATGATGCTTCAATCGCACTCATGGTGGTGACCACTTGGCCGACGACATCGCCGCCCTGCGCGGCCACCTCGGCTGCACCGCGCGCCAGCTGATCGGCCTGACGTGCATGCTCGGCATTCTGGCGGACCGTGGACGTGAGCTCCTCCATGGAGGCGGCAGTTTCTTCCAGATTGGCGGCCTGCTGTTCGGTGCGACGTGACAGGTCATCGTTGCCGGTGGCGATTTCGCTGGCAGACAGACTGATACTGCCGCTGGCTGACTGGATCCGCGAGACGATGTTGGTCAGCTGGTCCATGGTGGCGTTCCCGTCGTCGCGCATACGGGCAAAAACCCCTTGGAAGTCGCCTTCCATGCGCTGGGTCAGATCGCCTTGAGCGACCGCCTGCAGCAGCCGTGACAGGTGGCCGAGTTGTCCTCGGTGGTTTCCATCAACGAATTCACGCCACCGACCATATCGCGGAAGTCGTGCTCGAACTGTTCGGCATTGCCACGCTGGCTGAAGTCACCAGCGGCGGCAGCATGGGCCAGGCGCTTGATCTCGTTGTTGATCGCCGAAAGGCTGGTCTTGGTGCTGTCCATGGCCTGGGTGATGGCGGCTTTCTCGCCCGGCAGGCGGTCCATGTCCACCGACAGATCACCACGTGCGTAGTGACGCATTACCTCAACCACCCGCATCTTGACGCCGATGTGCTGGGCCACCAGCGTATTGACTTCGCGCACCATGCGCCCGTATTCGCCGGGGAAACGGGACTCGTCGATACGGAAACTGATCATGCCCTGGTCGTGCTCGCGGGCCATCTCTACCTGTGCACCGATAACGGCCTTGAGTTGTTGCTGCACGCGCTGCATCGACGCAAGCAGTGCCCCGACTTCATCCTTGCGGCTGCTGTCGATGCTGGTATCCAAGCGCCCATTGGCGACGTCATCGGCGGCGCGCATGGCCTCATTCACCGGACGCACGATGGCGCGCACAATCACCACGCCCAGGGTAGCGGACAACAGGCCCAGCAGCAGCATGCAGATGATGATGGCGGTGGTGCTGCGGGCCTGGACGACATTGGTTTCTGCAATTTCCGTGTCCAATAGCGCGGCGACGTGGCCGCTGAGTTTCTCCACGGCGTCGAACAGGTCGCGACGGCTGATGCGCGATTGGTCGTTGGAGATGCTCTGTGCCAGTTCGAAATGGCCTTCGCCGATGGCCTTTGCCATCAACGCATGCGCATTGAAATAGGCATCCAGGGTCTTGCTCAGTTCCGTGTAGAGACCTTGCTGGGTGGCATCGGCTGGCAGTGCTTCATATTGCTTGCGGTGGTCGGCAAGTTTTTTCCGCTGGTCGGCGATGCGTTGGTTGTATTCGGCGACAAACGCCGGTTCGCTCAGGTGAGCGAGTTGGGAAAGCTCGGCGATGCGGATTTCGGCCAGGTCCGCACGCATCTGCTCCAGGTACTGTACGGCAGGCATGTACCTGGAGCTGACCTGGTCGAGCTGGGCGGTAGCTTGGTTCAGGCGCACCACCGCAAAGCCGCCCATGGCCAGGGTGGCAAGTGTGGTCAGGGTGAAAGCAACTGCGAGTTTCCTGGCGATGCTGAGGTTGCGAAAGAACTCCATCTCTGACTCTCCGGATCGACTGCAGATTTGGGGCGCTGCGCAGGGGCATGTTCAACCCTGGATCGCACAGCGCAGTGTTCACGCCGCAAGCCTATGCGGGCGTTGTCATAGCCGATAACGGCGTTCTCTGGCAGCGCTGTAGGGGTTTAACTGTCTGAAATTCTGAAGAATTCAGCACAATTGCTCACGCGATAATCACATCTATTAGCAATTCAAGGACATCACGAAAATTTGGTGACGCTGTCGAAGTGCGGAACGTGTGGCTATTCACTATTTCACATGATTTCACCACCTCTCTTACGATCAGTGCTCGTGTCTGCTTTTGCGCGTGGTCCGCTGCTTTCGCCGTTGAGGGGGAGTTGATCAAAAAAAAGCCCCCGACATCAGGTATCGGGGGCTGTGGGGCGTTGCGTGCTTGTGGAAGGATCAAAACTCCTGCCAATCCCCGTCATCGAATTTCCGCAGCGCCTGTCCGCCGCCTGCGCTGCTGGCGAGCGGACGCAGGCGCTGTTGCGGATGCTGCACGACGGCAATGGCGGGTGCGTTGCTGGCAGGCTTGCTGGCGTTGCCGCCGGCGATACGGAACACCGCCACGGCTTCGGTCAACTGGCTGGCCTGATCCTCCATCGAGCGTGCGGCGGCGGTGGCTTCTTCCACCAGCGCGGCGTTCTGCTGGGTGGTTTCGTCCATCTGCATGACGGTCTGGTTGACCTGATCAATACCGGCACTCTGTTCCTGCGAGGCCGCCGAGATCTCGGCCATGATGTCGGTGACGCGCTGTACCGAGGTAACGATCTCGTCCATGGTGGTGCCGGCCTGCTGCACCAGTGCCGAGCCTTCGCCAACCTTGCCGACCGAGTCATCGATGAGGCCCTTGATCTCCTTGGCTGCGGCAGCCGAGCGTTGGGCGAGGGTGCGCACTTCCGAGGCAACCACCGCAAAGCCGCGGCCTTGTTCGCCGGCGCGCGCGGCTTCCACCGCCGCGTTGAGCGCCAGGATATTGGTCTGGAAGGCGATGCCGTCGATGACGCTGATGATGTCGGCGATCTTCTTCGAGGATGCTTCAATAGCGCTCATGGTGGTGACCACCTGACCGACCACATTGCCGCCCTGGCTGGCGACACCATGCGCGCCGATAGCCAGTTGGTTGGCTTGACGAGCGTGTTCGGCGTTCTGGCGCACGGTGGAGGTCAGTTCTTCCATCGAGGCTGCGGTTTCTTCCAGATTGGCGGCCTGCTGCTCGGTCCGGCGTGACAGGTCGCTGTTGCCGGTGGCGATTTCGGTGGCGGCCAGGTTGATGCTGGAGGCGGCATGCTGGATGCGACCAATTATGTTGGTCAGTTGGCCAACGGTGGCATTGGCGTCGTCGCGCATCGCGGCGAATACGCCATGGAAGTCGCCTTCCATCTGCACGGTCAGGTCACCGCGGGCAACGGCCTGCAGCAGCTTGGACAGCTCGGACAGGTTGCTGTCGGTGGTTTCCATCAGCTGGTTCAGGCTGCTTACCATGTCGCGGAAATCATGCTGATAGGCGTTGGCATCGCCGCGTACCGAGAAGTCGCCCTGTGCAGCAGCGCCGGCCAGGCGCTTGATCTCGCTGTTGATCGCGGCCAGGCTGGCCTTGACCGCATCGACGGTTTCGGTGATGACGGCCTTCTCGCCAGGCAGGCGTTCGATGTCAACCGACAGGTCGCCGTTGGCATAGCGCTTGATGATCTCAAGTGCCGATTGCAGCAACTGGATGTGCGAATTCACCAGCGTATTGCTTTCCTTGACCATGACGCCGTAGTCGCCGGGGAAAGCAGTCTCGTCCATGCGGTAGCTGGTCGCGCCGGCATCGTGCTGGCTGGCCATCTCGCGCTGTGCACCAATCACCGACTGCAGCTGCGACTGCATGCGCTGCATGGACTGCAGCAGCTTGCCCACTTCATCGCGTCGGGAGGTATCGATTCGGCGGTCCAGCTTGCCGGCGGCAACATCGTCGGCGACGCGGACGGCGTCGCCCAGCGGCAGCATGATGGCGCGGATGATGGCCCAGCCAAGTGCAGCAGCCAGCAGCAGCGCCAGCACCAGCCCGATCAGGATTGCAGCGACCGAGCGGTCGTGTGCCCGCCGGGATTCAGCGGTTTGCTTGCCCAGCTGATCCTGGTTGTACTGCGACAGCTGCTTGAGTTGGTCGAACAGGGCGCGCCGCAGCTTGCGCGAATCGTCGCTGGAAATGCTGCTGGCGGTGGCGAAATCGTCGGCAGCAATCGCGGCAGCGATGCGTTCGTGGGCCTGGAAGTAGCCGGCACGCAGCTCTTTCATCTTGTTGTACATGGCCAGCTCATCGGTGCTGTAGCCGGCTTCGATGTCGTCGTAGGCCTTCTCTGCAGCTTCAATCAGCTTGCGGGTGTCGGCCATGCGCTTGTCGTAGTCGGCAAGCTGCGCGGCATCGCCCTAGTAGCCAAGCTGGGCCTGCTCGAACGTGCGGAATTCGCCCAGCTGGGCACGCATTTCGCCGAGCTGTTGGACGGCAGGCATCCAATTATTGTTGACCTGCTCGATCTGGCTGTCAGCCACGTTCATGCGCCACACCGCGAACAGCGCGAGCAGCAAGGTGAGCAGGCTTGTGCTGCAGAATGCAAGCACAAGCTTTCGGGTGATTGACAGGTTCTGGAACCACTTCATTACAGACATCTCCGTAGAAAGGCGTAAGGGCGATCCGCAGGGCCGGCGCCCCTGGGGAATGTCATAAGTGGTGCAGGCCGCGACGGGGGCCCAGGTTGGTTGACAAACCTGATTGCATTGCGATGCGGTATCGGCACGTCTGCGATGTTCTTGAAGGCGTTCTGCGGCCGTGATTCAGCGGCCCGTGGCGTGAGACCGTTCAGGGCAGAAACGCCGTTTCCTGTATGGCCGCATGCACAGCAAAACGCCGCACGCCCCAATGTCGGGCGTGCGGCGGCAGATGGTTTTCAGGCTACGATCAGGCCGCTTGCGGGGTACGCAATGAGCGCACCAGGCCGCCGATATCGACGATCAACGCAACCCGCCCATCGCCGAGGATGGTAGCGCCGGAGACGCCACTGATACGGCGGTAGTTGTTCTCGATGTTCTTGACCACCACCTGCTGCTGGCCGATCAACTCGTCCACTTCCAGCGCGATCTTCTGGCCATCGCCTTCGACCACCACCACCAGTGGCTCAGCCTGCGGAGTGTCGGGGTAGCCGTAGTACTGGCCCAAGGACAGGATCGGCAGGTATTCGCCGCGTACGCGCAACACGCGGCCTTCGCCGGCCATGCTGCGGATGTCGTCCGGCTGCGGCTGCAGTGCTTCGAGCACGTACGCCAGCGGCAGGATCAGGGTTTCGCCGGCAACCGAGACGGTCATGCCATCGAGGATGGCCAGGGTCAGCGGTAAGCGGATCAGCACGCGGGTGCCAGCACCGGTGCGACTTTCCAGCTGCACTTCGCCACCCAGTGCCTGGATGTTGCGACGGACCACGTCCATGCCAACGCCACGGCCGGACAGGTCGGTGACGGCGTCGGCGGTGGAGAAGCCGGGCTGGAAGATCAGGTCCCAGACCTGTGCGTCGGTGGGGTTGTCCGGCACGCTCAAGCCACGTTCCAGTGCCTTGGCCAGGATCTTGTCGCGGTTCAGGCCGCGGCCATCGTCGCTGACTTCAATGACGATGTGGCCGCCCTGGTGGGATGCAGCCAGGGTGATGGTACCGGTCTCGTCCTTGCCGGATTCGCGGCGCACGTCCGGCATCTCCAGACCATGGTCGATGGAGTTGCGAACCAGGTGCACCAAGGGATCGGCGATCTTTTCGATCAGGCCCTTGTCCAGCTCGGTGCCTTCGCCAATGGTGCGCAGGCGGACCTGCTTGCCCAGGCGGCCGGAAAGATCGCGGACCAGGCGTGGGAAGCGCCGGAAGACGGCATCCACCGGCAGCATCCGCACGCCAATGACGGCTTCCTGCAGGTCACGGGTATTGCGTTCAAGTAGATCCAGGCCGGCAAGCAGCTGCTCGGCATGGGCCGGATCCAGACCGCCAGAGACCTGCTTGAGCATTGCCTGGGTGATGACCAGTTCGCCAACCAGGTTGATCAGCGCATCGACCTTGTCGACACTGACACGGATCGAGCTTTCGGCTTCGTGTTGCTGCGCGCCGGCCGGTGCCTTGGCGGCAGTATCGACGGTGTTGGCGGCGACAGCGACCGGTGCTTCGACGGCCAGGCTCGGCGGTGCGGCTGGACGGATGTCCAGTTCGCAGTCATCGACCACCCAGGCAAACGTGTCTTCGATGCGGCTGCGAGGTACCTTGCCCACAAGGCCCAGATCCCAGGCCAGATAGGCTTCCAGCGGATCGAGTTGATCGAAGCTGGGCAGGCGCGCCATACGCGGTTCCACGTGCAGGGAACCCAGGGTTTCCAGCTCGCGGATGATGCGCAGCGGATCGTTGCCGCTCATGAACAGCGACGGTGCCGGCGCGAAGCCGATCTGCCAGGCGTCCGGCGTTTCTTCCTGTTTCACGGTTGCGACGACGACAGCGGCATCACCGGCCAGCACGGCCTGCAGGCGATCAGTTATCGCCTTTACTGCTGCCGGGTCGGCGGGTTGGCCATGCTCGACTTCGCGCAGCAGGGCGCGCAGTACGTCCACCGAGCCCAACATCGCATCGACCGCGGTGTTCTCAAGGGCGCGTTTGCCTGCACGCAATTCGTCGAGCAGGGTTTCCAATACGTGGGTGACTGCGGCAATGGTGTCAAAGCCAAAGGTGCCTGCACCGCCCTTGATGGAATGCGCGGCGCGGAACACCGAGTTGATGACTTCAGGGTCGTGCTGGCCGTCTTCCAATGCCAGCAGGCCGGCCTCCATTGCATCCAGCCCTTCGCGGCTTTCCTCGAAGAAGGTGGCGTGGAAACGTTGCAGGTCCATGCTCATTGGCGCGCTATCCGATCGGTGGGGCAGGTGGGCTGATCAGCCCAGGACTTTCTGTACGGTGGCAACCAGCTGTTCGGGATTGAACGGCTTGACCAGCCAGCCGGTAGCACCGGCAGCCTTGCCTTCGGACTTCTTGTCGGCGGCCGACTCGGTGGTCAGCATCAGCATCGGTGTGAATTTGTAGTCCGGCAGTTGACGCAGCTCGCGGATCAGCGAGATGCCGTCCATGTTCGGCATGTTGACGTCGGTGACCACGGCGTTGAAACGCTGGCCCTTGGCCCGGCCGAGGGCGACCGCGCCGTCCTCGGCTTCTTCAACCGAAAAGCCGGCCGAGGTGAGGGCGAAAGAGACCATCTGGCGCATCGACGCCGAGTCGTCCACCACCAAGATTCGTGCGCTCATGCAGCGTTCTCCACAGATTTCGTTTTGTCAGGGGTTGCTTCCAGACCAAGGGTCCGGAGGACACCGAGCAGGCGCGCGGCGTCACGGAAGGTATCGGTAGCGTTGTCGAAGACGGTGTTGTTGCCAGCGTGCTGGCGGGCCAGCACAAAGGCGCACAGCACCTGCATCGCGGCGGTGTGCACACGGCCAACCTGGCTGGCATCCACGCGCAGCTCGCCTGCTTGTGGCAGGTGGGTTGCCAGGTGCTGTTTCAACTCGCTGGTGGACTCGATGCCGAGATCCTGCGCCAGGGCCACAGTGCTCATCGTTGCTCCGAACAAACGTTACTGGGAGAGATAGCGGCGATGGGTCGGCGATCTTTAGCGGTGCGATGCGCTGCAGCAGATAGTGTTAACGAGCGCACGGTTTTGTCACTTTGCCCCCTCCCTTTCGCGCAGCAAAGGGGAGGATTGGGGAGGGGTAGCCTGTAATTGGGTAGTGGGGGGGGGGGGGGGGGGGGGGGGGGGGGGGGGGCGGGGGGGCCGGGGGGGGGGGGGGGCGCGGGGGTTCGGCGACCAGAGCTGG
>NZ_JBRREH010000037.1:0-43123 GCF_056760175.1 Stenotrophomonas sp. STEN021
GGCGGGTGCGTGCTTTGGTTGCTGGAACTGGTTTATTTGTACGTTTTGTGCCTAGCCTTGCGCGGATTTGGGTTCCCCGGTATTGCGGCCGCCGCGCTGGGCTCGGCTCTACAAGGGCATTACCGGCACTACCGGCATTCCAAGCAAGACCGGGCCCGGGCTCAGTCTTCCAGCATCTCCATCCACGCTGCTTCGGCCTGCTCCAGCTGCTGCGCCAGCACTTCACGTTCGCTGCCCAGCTTGGCCATTTTGGCCGCGTCGGCGTAGTTGGCCGAATCCGCCAGTTGCGCGTCCACCGCCGCCAGCGATGCGCCGAGCTGCTCGACCTTTTTCTCGGCCGCTTCCAGCTTGTGCGGGTTCACCGGCTTCTTGTTGGAAGCCGGCTTGGCCGGGGCAACCTGCGCAACCGGTGCGGCCGCAGGCTTTTCCTGGCGATCACTTTTGTTGCGTGAACCCTGCGCGCTGGCGCGGGTACGCAGCCACTGCGCGTACTCGTCCAGGTCACCGGCGAACGGCTCGACCACGCCATCGGCCACGCGCCAGAACGTGTCGCAGACCAGGCCGATCAGGTGGCGATCATGCGACACCATCACGATGGCGCCTTCAAACAAGGCCAGCGCCTCGGCCAATGCTTCGCGCATTTCCAGGTCAAGGTGGTTGGTCGGCTCGTCGAGCAGCAGCACATTGGGCTGCTGCCAGGCGATCAGCGCCAGCGCCAGACGCGCACGCTCGCCACCGGAGAAGCCATCCACCGTCTCGAACGCACGGTCACCGGGGAAATTCCACTTGCCGAGGAAATCGCGGAACGACTGGTTGACGCCATCGGGCGAGATTTCACGGAAGTGATCCATCGGCGTCATGCCGGCATGCAGCGATTCCACCGTGTGCTGGGCGAAGTAACCGATCTGCAGGTCCGGGTGGGCCATGCGGTCACCGCCAAGCAACGGCAGGTCGCCGACGAGTGATTTCACCAGCGTGGTCTTACCCGCACCGTTCGGCCCGAGCAGACCGACGCGCTGGCCGGCTTCCAGGCCGAAGCCGACGTTGTCCAGGATCACCGCGTCCGGGCCGTAACCAGCGGTGACGTCGTTGAGGCGGATCAGCGAGAACGGCAGCTTGGCCGGCGGCGAGAACTCGATACGGAACTCGCGCTCGGCGCGCACCGCTTCGGTGCCGGCCATCTTGGCCAGGCGCTTCATCCGGCTCTGCGCCTGGGTGGCCTTGCTGGCCTGCGCCTTGAAGCGGTCGATGAAGCTCTGCAGGTGGGCGCGCTCGGCCTGTTCCTTCTCGTGCGCGATCTGCTGCTGGCGCAGGTGCTCCGCACGCTGGCGCTCGAAATCGGTATAGCCGCCCGGATAGAGCTTGGCGCCGCCACCGTGCAGATGCAGGGTGTGGGTGGCGACGTTGTCGAGGAACTCGCGGTCATGCGAGATCAGCAGCAAGGTGCCCGGATACTTCAGCAGCCATTGCTCCAGCCAGTACACCGCGTCCAGATCCAGGTGGTTGGTCGGTTCGTCGAGCAACAGCAGGTCGCTGGGCATCATCAGTGCGCGCGCAAGGTTCAAGCGCGCGCGCCAGCCGCCGGAGAACGCCGACACCGGACGGTCGTGCGTCTCGGCCGGGAAGCCCAGGCCGTGCAGCAGCTTGCCGGCACGGGCTTCGGCGTCGTACGCCCCCAGCTCGGCCATCTTCTGGTGCGCATTGGCAACCGCTTCCCAATCCTCGCGCGCGGCCGCTGCGGCTTCTTCGGCCAGCACCGCGGCAACCACGTCGTCACCACCGAGCACGAAGTCGATGGCGCGGTCGGGCAGCGCCGGGGTTTCCTGGGCGACGTCCGCGATGCGGACCTTGCCGGGCAGCGAGACGTCACCCTTGTCGGCTTCCAGTTCACCACGCACGGCAGCAAACAGGCTGGATTTACCTGCGCCGTTACGGCCCACCACGCCCACGCGATAGCCGGCATGCAGGGTGAGGTCTACGTTGGACAACAGCAGGCGCTCGCCCCGGCGAAGGGCGAAATTACGAAGGGAAATCATGAATGGGTCCGTTATAACGAAAAGGAATGAGCATGTGAGCAGCATTCCTGCGACGTAATTCTAACGTTAACCAATACTTGACTCACGTCCTGTTATCGCACGCGCCTGAACGGCATTGCCTGACAAGGGCCAAGTACTCGCATTGCCAAATCGCCTTTGCTGAACTGAAAAAGCTTTCAAAAGCAACAATTTAGCTGCGTCATCCGGTTTGACACGAGGTAAAAATTCCATTAATTCGTTGATGGCGCACCGCAACAGCCGCGAACCCCACGCGCCGCCGATGCCGCCACTCAATACCGGAGCTGCAACCTGATGAATCGCACGTCCAGCACCCTCGCCGTCGCCATTGCCATCGCCCTTGGCGCCCCGGCCCTCCCCGCCTTCGCCCAGTCCGCCGCCAATACCCTGGATACCGTGATCGTCACCGGTACCCGCGTGGCCGACCGCACCGTGGCCGAATCGCAATCGCCGATCGACATCATCACCCCGGAAGCCCTGCAGTCCACCGGCACCGGCGAGTTGGCCACCGCGCTGTCGCGCGCCCTGCCCTCACTGAACTTCCCGCGCCCGGCCCTGACCGACGGCACCAGCGGCATCCGCCCGGCGCAGCTGCGCGGGCTGTCGCCTGACCAGGTGCTGGTGCTGGTCAACGGCAAGCGCCGCCACACCTCGGCAATGATCAACGTCAACGGCAGCATCGGCCGTGGTTCCTCCGCAGTGGACATCAACGCCATTCCGATCGCCGCCATCGAGCGCGTGGAAGTGCTGCGTGACGGCGCCTCGGCCCAGTACGGCTCGGACGCCATCGCCGGCGTGGTCAACATCGTGCTCAAGGGCAGCGGCAAGGGCGGCAGCCTGGCCGTGGACTACGGCCAGTATTCGGCCGGTGACGGCAACAAGTATCAGCTCTCCGGCGACACCGGCGTCAGCTTTGCCGATGGCCGTGGCAGCGTGCATTTCGCCGGCCAGGTCAGCCAGCAGGACGAAAGCAACCGCGCCGGCCCGTACCGCGGCACCACGCCGAACACCGGCAACTTCCCCGCCATCGGCGAGAAGACCTTCGTGGTCGGCGACCCGCGCGTGGATGCCACCGCCGCCTCGGCCAACGCCAGCTTCAACTTCAGCGACAACATCAGTGCCTACGCCAGCGCCCTGCTGAGCAACCGCGACATCACCTCGTTCGCGTTCTACCGCTCGCCCAACCACAGCGGCCAGACCGCGCTGCTGGCGCAGACCTATCCGGACGGCTACGTGCCGCAGATCAACCAGTACTCCAAGGACCGCTCGCTGGTGGCCGGCGTCAAGGGCAATACCGAGAGCGGCTGGACCTGGGATGTCAGCGTCAACCACGGTGAAAACACCCTGGATTTCCACACCCGCAACAGCATCAACTACAGCCTGGGTGTGAACAGCCCGACCTCGTTCTACGACGGCACGCTGAAGTACCAGCAGGACATCTTCAACGCCGACCTCACCAAGTCGCTGGATTGGGGCCTGGCCTACCCGGTCACGCTGTCCTTCGGCGGCGAGTACCGTCGTGAGAAGTGGGAACAGACCGCAGGCGAACTGAACTCCTATACCGGCAGCGGCGCGCAGGGCTTCGGTGGTTTCACCCCGACCAACGAAGTGCACAACGATCGCCACAACTACGCCGTCTATGCCGGTCTGGAAGCCGACCTGACCGAGAAGTTCTCCGCTGGCCTGACCGGTCGCTACGAGGATTACTCGGACTTCGGCGACAAGTTCTCCGGCAAGCTGTCGGCCCGCTACGCCTTCACCGACAAGGTCGCGCTGCGTGCCACCGCGTCCAGTGGTTTCCGCGCACCGTCGCTGGCCCAGCAGAGCTACCAGGCGGTCACCAGCACCATCATCAACGGCAACTTCGTTGACCGTGGCACCTTCCCCACCACCAGCCGTGCCGCACAAGCGCTGGGTGCCAGCCCGCTGAAAGCCGAAAGCTCCACCTCCTACAGCATTGGCCTGGTCGTGCAGCCGGTCGAGCGCCTGTACCTGACCGTCGATGCCTACCAGATCGATATCGACGACCGCATCGTGTTGTCCACCAACATCACCACCAACGCCGCCGCCAACGCGTTGTTGGCCGGACTGGGGCTGCCGCAGGTCACCGCGTTCTCCTACTTCACCAATGGCGTGGACACCCGTACCCGCGGTGTCGATGCGGTGTCCAGCTACACCATCCCGTTCACCGCCAGCAATCTGGAGCTGACCGCGGCCTACAGCTACAACGAGACCGAGGTGAAGAAGTTCATCGCCTCGCCGGCGGTGTTCGGCAGCCTGGGCATCACCCAGTCGCTGATCGGCCGCGACGAGATCGGTCGCATCGAGGACAGCTTCCCGCGTGACAAGGCCATCCTCAGCGGCACCTGGCGCTCGGACCGCTGGGAACTGGGCGTGTCAGCCACCCGTTACGGCAGCTTCACCGTACGCAACTCGGCCACGGCTGCCCGCGACCAGACCTATGGCGCCAGCTGGGTGGTGGATGCCTCGGCCAGCTTCAAGCCAAGCGAAAACTGGAAGTTGACCCTGGGCGCCGACAACCTGCTGGATCAGTACCCGGACCGCACCGTTGATCTGCAGAACTCCACCTGGGGCATGCTGCCGTACAGCAACTACTCGCCGTACGGTTTCAACGGCGCCTACGTCTACGGCCGTATCAGCTACACCTGGTAAAACCGGTTCGACGTCGTGAAAGGAAGATGCCCTGGGAAACCGGGGCATTTTTCTTTGGACCGCCTCAGCCAGCTTCCGGAAAGACCTTCGCGCAAAGGAAATCCACCAGCGCCCGCACCTTGGGCGACGGGTATTTGCTGGCCGGCCACAGCACGTTGAAGACACCGGCTCCACCCACCTGATCGACCAGGATCGGCTGCAGCAGCCCCGCTGCCAACGGCTCGCGGATGGCGAAATCCGGCAGGTAGGCAATCCCCAGCCCGCGCAACGCGAAGCACACGCGCGTCTCGATGTTGTTGCAGATCATCGAGGTCGGCAGTTGCAGCTCGGCCTCACCGGCAGCGCGTCGCAGCGCCCAGGTTTCCAGCTTGCCGCTGTTGGGGAAGCGATAGTGCAGGCAGCTGTGCTGCTCGAGATCGGCCGGTGTCTGCGGCACGCCGCGACGCGCCAGATACTCCGGCGAGGCGACCAACCGCATATGGAAGCTTCCAAGGCGACGCGCCGACAGACGTGAATCGGCCGGTTCGCCGGTGCGCACCACCGCATCGAAGCCTTCCTCGATGACATCGACCATGCGGTCGGTGAAATCCAGATCCAGCTCGATCTGCGGATACGCGCGCATGAATTCGCCCAGCACCGGCAGCATCAGCGAACTCACCAAGGGCAGGCTCACCCGCAGGCGTCCACGTGGCGCCGTGCTGGCCTGCGAGAGCTCCAGCTCGGCGGCATCGATCTCGGCCAGGATGCGGCGGCTGCGCTCCAGGAACAACGTGCCTTCGGCGGTGAGGGTCACGCTGCGGGTGCTGCGATGGAACAACCGCACCCCCAGCTTCTCTTCCAGCCGCGCCACGCTCTTGCCGATCGCCGAGGCCGATACCCCGAGCTCACGCCCTGCCGCAACGAAGCTGCGCGTCTCGGCCACCTGCACAAACACCACGAAGCCGTTGAGGCTGTCCATGATCCGCCGCCCGTTTGATTGCGGACATTTTATTCCGCGCATCACGGAACTGCAGCCTACTTTTTCTTCAATCGGGGGATTCCTATCGTCACCGCCTGCCCTTTCCATCGAGTCAGCCGCAATGACGATCCACGCGTTCCCCCTACCTTCAACTGCCACGCCTGAGCCGATTTTGGCTCCCATCCAGACCGTCGTGCAGCAGGCACTGGACGAACAACGCCTGGTCGGTGCAATGGTGCTGGTCGCCCGTGACGGCGCGTTGATCCACCGCCAGGCCAGCGGCCTCGCCGACCGCGCCAGCGCGCGTCCGATGAACCTGGATGCGGTGTTCCGGCTGGCTTCGGTCAGCAAGCCCATCGTTTCCGCTGCGGCCATGGTGTTGGTGGCACAGGGCAAACTTGACCTGGATGCCGGCATCGAACGCTGGCTGCCGGAGTTCCGGCCGCGATTGGCCGACGGCCGTCCCGCACGGATCAGCGCGCGGCAGTTGCTGAGCCATACCGCCGGTCTGGGTTACCGCTTTTTTGAAGCCGATGCTGACGGTCCGTATGCCCGGGCTGGCGTCTCCGATGGCATGGATGCCTCCGGCATCAGCCTGCAGGAAAACCTGCGGCGCATCGCCGAAGTACCGCTGCTCTACCAACCCGGCAGCGCCTGGGGCTACTCGCTGGCGACCGATGTGCTGGGTGCCTTGATCGAACGCATCCACGGCACCCCACTGCAACAGGCCATGCAGCAGCTGCTGACCGGTCCGCTGGGCATGGGCGATACCGGCTTCGTCGCCAGCGACCCACAACGCGTGGCAAGCGCCTATGTAAGCGACGCCCCGCAGCCACACCTGCTGGCCGAGGGTGAGATTGTTTCGCCCTTCGATGGCGCCATCGGCATCACCTACAGCCCGGCGCGCATCTTCGATGCGCAGGCCTTCCCTTCTGCGGGCGCGGGCATGGCCGGCACCGCCACCGATCTGCTGCACCTGCTGGAAACACTGCGTGCAGGCGGCAATGGTCTGCTGCCCGCCGAACTGATCACCGAAATGGCGCGCGACCAGACCGCGGGCCTGGAACTGCCCAGCGCACCGGGATTCGGCTTCGGCCTCGGCTTCTCGGTGCTGCGCGACCCTGCGCTGGCTGCCACACCGGAATCGCCGGGCACCTGGCGCTGGGGCGGTGCCTACGGCCACTCCTGGTTCGTGGACCGGGCACAGGGACTGAGCGTGGTGGCCTTCACCAACACCTTGTACGAAGGCATGTCAGGGCGCTTCGTCACCGAGCTGCGCGATGCAGTCTACGCTGCAGTGGAGCCACGTTGATGTGTGCCGCAAACTCTGCACGCCTGCCATTTGGCGCATTGCTGGCGCTGGCGCTGGCCGGCTTCATCACCATCCTCACCGAAGCCCTGCCGGCCGGCCTGCTGCCGCAGATGGCACGTGGCCTCGGTGTGTCCGAGGCATGGATAGGACAGACCGTGACGGTCTATGCGATCGGCTCGCTGCTGGCGGCGATTCCACTGACCAGCGCCACTCAAGGCGTGCGCCGTCGCCCGTTGCTGCTGGCGGCGATAGCCGGCTTCGCCGTCGCCAACACCGTCACCACGTTCTCCGGCAACTACGCACTGACGCTGCTGGCGCGCTTTCTCGCAGGTGTTTCCGCCGGTCTGCTGTGGGCCCTGTTGGCAGGCTATGCGGCGCGCATGGTCCCTGCGCATCAACAAGGCAAGGCCATTGCCATCGCGATGGTCGGCACGCCGCTGGCGCTGTCGCTGGGCGTGCCTGCCGGCACCTTGTTCGGCAATTTGTTGGGCTGGCGGATCTGTTTTGGCGCGATGAGTCTATTGGCGTTGGCGCTGATGCTGTGGGTGCGGTTCAAGGTGCCGGACTTCGCCGGCCAGCCGACAGACCAGCGCATGCCGCTGCGACAGGTACTGTCCATCGCCGGTGTACGCCCGGTGCTGTTCGTGGTGCTGGGCTTCGTGCTGGCACACAACATCCTCTACACCTACATCGCGCCATTCCTGGCCGAGGCTGGCATGGGTGAGCGCACCGACCTGGTGCTGCTGGTGTTCGGCATGACTTCATTGCTGGGCATCTGGATCGTCGGCGTACTGGTCGATCAGCACCTGCGCGCGCTGACGCTGGCCAGTACCGTGCTGTTCGGCGCGGCCGCATTGGCATTGGGGCTGGCCAGTGAGACGCCGCTGGTGGTCTACGCGGCGGTGGCGGTCTGGGGTGTTGCCTTTGGCGGTGCCGCGACGCTGTTCCAGACGGCGCTGGCGAAGACTGCCGGAGACGCCGCCGATGTCGCCCAATCCATGCTGGTCACTGCCTGGAACGCGGCAATCGCCGGTGGCGGCATCATCGGCGGCGCGTTGCTCGGGCGCTGGGGCGTCGGCGCCTTCGCCCCGGTGCTGCTGGTGTTGTTGCTTGCAACACTGATGGCTGTCTGGCGTGCCAGACGCCATGGATTTGCAGCTGCCGAGGCTTCGTCCGCTGCTGCCAAGGCGGCGCTGGACGGCCGCAGCGAGGCACAGCCATGAACAGGTCCAGCGCGCTGTTCTTCATCGCCTTGGGGCTGTTCGGGCTTTATGCCGTCGAGTTCAGCGTGGTCGGCATCCTGCCTGCCATCATCCAGCGCCACGGAATCAGCGTGGCCCAGGCCGGTTGGCTGGTCGCGCTGTTCGCAGCGGTGGTTGCATTGTGCGGGCCTGCGCTGGTGCTGTGGTTTGGTCGCTTCGACCGCCGCAAGGTGTTGGTGGCGTCGTTGCTGGTCTTCAGCCTGTGCAGCCTGCTGTCAGCCTGGGCACCCAGCTTCGCGGTATTGATGGCGCTGCGTGTGCCCTCTGCCCTGCTGCACCCGGTGTTCTTCTCGATGGCCTTTGCCTCTGCTGTCGCGCTCTACCCGCCGCAACGCGCAGCGCATGCCACTGCGCTGGCCTTCTCCGGCACCACATTGGGGCTGGTGCTGGGCGTGCCGGTGGCAAGCTGGGTCGGAGCAGCCTTGTCCTATGAGGCCCCGTTCCTGTTCTGCGCGGTGGTGAATCTTGCGGCCGCCATCGGTCTGTGGATCAAGCTGCCTGATGGGCGCGGAACAACACGGGCGATGCCCCCCGATCCGCTGGCTGTGCTGCGCCGGAGCAAGGTGTGGCTGTCGATCGCAACCGCAGCATGCGTGTTCGCCGCCATGTTTTCGGTCTACAGCTATGCGGCCGAATACCTCGCCCGCCAAGCCCAGCTGCACGGCGAAGCGATCAGCCTGCTGCTCGGCGTCTTCGGCGTGGGCGGCGTACTCGGTAATCTGTTGGCAGGCCGCGCCTTGGACCGCCAGCTCGGCTGGACCGTGCTGGCATATCCGGTACTGCTTGCGGCGGCCTATGCGGTACTGCTGCGCTTCGCCTCACCGGCGCTGGCCGGCATGTTGCCGATCTGCCTGCTGTGGGGTGCAGCCCACGCCAGCGGATTGATCGTCAGCCAGGTGTGGATGAGCTCGGCCGCGCCCGAGGCACCCGAGTTCGCCACCAGCCTGTATGTTTCCGCCGCCAACCTCGGCGTGGTGCTGGGTGCAGCGCTGGGCGGCAGTCTCATCGGCGTCCTGGGGATAGGCGGAATCATCTGGAGTGGCTGGCTGTTCGCCGCGTTGGCGGCTGCCACGGTGCTGGCGAGGAAGCCGTGGCAGGCCGTGCGTGCGACATGACGGGGGTATTGCGAGCGGCCTTCAAGGGGACCATCGCAACCCTCAATTCCAAAAAAATATCGGATATTTCCGGCATTTAGCCGCATGTACACCGTTAGCACCTTTAGAATCGGAGCATCCCCCACCCGACCCAGCGAGCCCTGATGCACCATGACACCGCCCTGATCAACATGATTGCCATCGGTTTGGGCCTGGCCTTCGTGCTCGGTGCCCTGGCCAACAAACTGCGGCTGTCGCCGCTGGTGGGCTATCTGATTGCCGGTGTCATCGTGGGGCCGTTCACGCCGGGCTTTGTCGCCGACCAGGCGCTGGCCAACCAGTTGGCCGAGATCGGCGTAATGCTGCTGATGTTCGGGGTTGGTTTGCACTTCTCGCTGAAGGACCTGATGGCGGTCAAGGCCATCGCCATTCCCGGCGCCATCGGCCAGATCCTGGTCGCCACACTGCTCGGTTGGGGCGTGGCCTCGCTGATGGGCTGGCCGCTGCTGCACGGCGTTATCTTCGGTTTCTCACTGGCCACTGCCTCCACCGTGGTACTGCTGCGGGCAATGGAAGAACGCCGCCTGCTGGAAACCAAGCGCGGCAAGATCGCGGTCGGCTGGTTGATCGTGGAAGACCTGGCCTGTGTGCTGGCACTGGTGATGATGCCGGTGATCGCCGATGTATTCGGCCCCGAGGCAAGCGGCAAGGAGTTGTCCATCGGCGGGCTGCTGGCCTCGATTGGCTGGACCTTCGTGCAGTTGGGCCTGTTCGTGGCGGTGATGCTGGTGGTCGGCCGCCGGGTGATTCCATGGGTGCTGGAGAAAGTGGCCGGCACCGGTTCACGCGAATTGTTCACCCTGTGCGTACTTGCCATTGCCTTGGGCGTGGCGTTCGGCGCAGCCGCCTTGTTCGGGGTCTCGTTTGCACTCGGCGCATTCTTCGCCGGCATGATGCTCAACGAGTCCGAACTCAGTCACAAGGCAGCCCATGATTCGCTGCCGCTGCGCGACGCGTTCGCGGTGCTGTTCTTCGTCTCGGTCGGCATGCTGTTCAACCCGATGATCATCGTCGAGCACCCCTGGCAGGTGCTGGCGACGGTGGTGATCATCATGTTCGGCAAATCGGCCGCCGCCTTCTTCATCGTCCGCGCGTTCGGCCACTCCAAGAGCACCGCGCTGACCATTTCCGCCTCGCTGGCGCAGATCGGTGAGTTCGCCTTCATCATTGCCGGCCTCGGCGTGGCGCTGAAGATCCTGCCGCCGACCGGGCAGTCGCTGGTGCTGGCCGGTGCGTTGGTGTCGATCATGCTCAACCCGGTGGTATTCGGCCTGCTCGACCGCTGGCAGGCGCGTCACAAGGAAACCACGCCGGTACCGGAAGCACCCGAAATCCCGCCGGGCCCGTCGCTGGACCTGCACGACCACGCCATCGTGGTCGGCTATGGCCGGGTTGGCAGCGAGCTTGCGCAGGTCCTGCGCGACCGCGGCGTGCCGGTGCTGGTGATCGACGACAACCGCGAGCATGTGGAACGTGCGCACGCTGCCGGTATTCCCGGCATCCGTGGTAGCGCTGCTTCGGACAAGGTGCTGGCCGAAGCGCATCCCGAGCGCGCGACGATTGCGGTGCTGGCCATCCCGCAGCCGCTGGAATCGGGCGAGGTGCTGGCCAAGCTGCGTGCCATCAACCCCAACCTGACCCTGCTTGCCCGCGCCCACAGCGACGCCGAGGTCAAGCATCTGCTCGACCACGGCGCCGATGGCACGGTGATGGCCGAGCGCGAGCTGGCCTATTCGCTGGCGGAGATGATCATGTCCACTCCGCCCTACCGCAGCCTGCGCCCGGGCATGCCTCAGCCTGCGGCCAGCGGCACGTAGACATCGGCGCGCAGGATGGCTTCGGGCACTTCTTCCGGGTCGTCGAGGAAGTGGTAGTGCAGCGGTACATCGCGCAGGGCGTGACCGCTGCCTGGCAACCAGTCGCGCAGCAGCTGGTCGGTGGCATCTTCCAGCAGCGAATAGCTGCCGACATGGCGCAACCGCGCCATGCGGCCGCCACCCAGGACCAGGCGCTGCAGTGATTCCGGCAGCACCGGCAATTCGGCATCCAGCGCGAGCGCGCAATCAAACAGCAGCTCTTCGGCAGGCACTTCCCGGTGATCGCCCAGCGGCATCCCGATCAGCTGCTGCAGCTGCTCGATCAGGCCCTGCTCTGCAGCCCAGCCGAACAACTCGCCGAACACGCCATCCAGATCATCAAAGGCTCCCTGCGCGCGCAGCGCCACCACTTCGAAGGGTTCCAGGGTGATGACTTCCACGCTCAGCGGCGCGGGCTTTTCGGCTGGCGGCAATGGCCGTGACAACTGCTCGATACTGGCGGCCAAGCGCTTGGGATCTTCCCGCAGCTCACTGGCGCTGGCATCCACGGTTTCGCGCAGCACCCGCGCCAAGGCCTGCGGGGTGTCGTAGCCGGCCAACAGTGCAATCTCGGTGACACTGGCATCGCTATGCGCCAGCCGCTGCAAGGCCTTGACCACGCGCAGCCGCTGCACGGTGCGGCCAATGGTTTCGCCAGTCAGCGCGCGATACACGCGGTGGAAGTGGAACGGCGAGTAATGGGCGATGGCCGCCAGTGCATCCAGGTCGGGCAATGGCCCACCGGCATCGATGCTTTGCTGCAGGCAGCTGATGACCCGGTCCAGGCGTGGCAACTGCGCGACATTGGCTTTCATTGCGGCATCTCCGTTTTAAGTGAGGCTATTGCAGCGCGCCTGCTCAGCGCTGGCGTTTCCGATCTTGCGCAAAACCTCAGCATCGGCACCGGGCAGGCGCGCCAGATGATCCTGCAGCAATACGATGGCCTGCCGCACCTTGGCCGGCTGGGTCTGCCGATGCGGGGTGACCGCCCAGACCGGCAGTGCCGGCACCTCCCATTCCGGCAACAGCCGCTGCAGGCTGCCGGATTCGAGCAGCGGTGCGGCATCCAGACTGGTCAACACCGCGACACCCAATCCCGCCTCGCACAGGCGCAGTACCGCCGGCTGGTTCTGGCTGGCGATGCGCGGGTGTGCGGGCACCAAGCGCTCCTCGCTGCTTTCGCGAAGTCGCCAGACCAAGCCCGGCACCTGCGGCATGCCCAGCCATTCGGCCGCTGGCACCTGCAACGGATCAGCGGGCAAGCCGTGCCGCTGCAGCCATGCCGGCGCCGCGCACGGCCAACGTTGCAGGCTGCCCAGGCGTTGCGCCATCCAGTCACTGTCCGGCAACTGGCCGAAGCGCAACGCAAGATCGATGCGCGCCTGCAGCAGATCGGTCCAGCCATCGTCGAAGAACAGGTGCAGGCGCAGCTGCGGGTTGTCCTGCAGCCAACCGCCCAAGGCAGGGCCGATGTGCGCGGCCATGCCCAGCGGCGCAGACAGGCGCAGCTCGCCGCTTGGGGCCTGGCGTGCGGCCGATAGTTCGGCCTCGGCCTCACCCGCCGCATCCAGCAGCCGCGCGCAGGCAGCGTAATAGCGACTGCCCACGTCGGTCAGCGCCAGCCGCCGGGTCGAGCGATGCAGCAAGGCCACACCAGCATCCTGCTCCAACGCACGTACCTGCTGACTCACCGCCGATGTACTCATGCCCAGTGCCCGCGCCGCCGCACTCATTGAACCGTGCTGCACCACCTGGGCAAACAAGGCCATCCGTTTGACGCTGTCCATGGGTCACCTCCGTGCCCCATTGTGAAGCACAGCTTCAAGGTGATTGTGATTTTTTGCGACTGCCGCCGACGCCGACTTGGGCGGACACTGGCCTCATTCCCCACCCCAAGGACGTTCCCATGAAAGTTGCCCTGATCGGTGCCACCGGCTTTGTCGGCAAGGCCGTACTCGAAGAACTGCTGAACCGCGGCCATGACGTGACCGCGCTGGTCCGTGATCCAGCCAAGCTGGAAGCGCGCCCGCAGCTGCAGGTGGTCAAGGCCGATGTGCGCAATGCCGATGAAGTGCGCGCCGCCGTTGCCGGCACCGATGCGGTGATCAGCGCCTATAACGCAGGCTGGGCCAACCCGGACCTGTACAACGAATTCCTGCGCGGCACCCGCGCGATCGTCGCCGGCACCAAGGCTGCGGGCGTGAAGCGTTACATCGTGATTGGTGGCGCCGGCAGCCTGTATGCGCCAGACGGTACCCAGCTGGTGGATTCACCCAACTTCCCGGCCGCGATCTATCCCGGTGCCAGTGCCGCACGTGATGCGCTGACCGAGCTGCGCAATGAGACGTCCTTGGCCTGGACCCAGCTGAGTCCGCCGGTTGCATTCCATCCGGGTAGTGCGACCGAGCGCACCGGCAGGTACCGGGTTGGTAGCGACACCCCCCTGAGCACTGGCGATGGCCCGGGCACGATCAGCGCCGCGGATCTGGCGGTAGCGGTAGTGGATGAGCTGGAAGCACCGCAGCATATTGGCAAGCGGTTTACGGTTGCTTGGTAAAAGCTGAAAGCTGCCCTCACCGCACCCCCTCTCCCGCAGGCGGGAGAGGGGCTAGTGCACTACGAGCGCCAGCAATGCGAGCCCCTCTCCCGCATGCGGGAGAGGGGGTGGGGTGAGGGCAGCTGTTGCTCCGCTTGTGCAGGCCTTGTTCGCCTATCAGGCCTTCGCCAACGCCTGCTCAAGATCCGCCAGCAAGTCATCGATATGCTCGATGCCCACCGACAGACGCACGGTATCCAGCGTCACTCCCGCCTTCTCCAACTCGGCCGCATCCAACTGCCGATGCGTGGTGGAAGCCGGATGCGTAGCCAGCGACTTGGCATCACCCAGGTTGACCAGCCGCGTAAACAGCTGCAATGCATCCAGGAAGCGCGCCCCGGCCTCACGCCCGCCCGGCAAGCCAAACGTCAGCACACCCGAGCCCTGCCCGCGCAGGTACTTCTGCACCAGCGCATGCTCCGGATGATCAGGCAATGCGGCGTAGTTCACCCAGGCGACTTTCGCGTGCTTCTGCAGGTAATTGGCCACGGCCAGCGTATTGCTGTTGATCCGGTCCATGCGCAGCGCCAGCGTCTCGATACCCTGCAGGATCTGGAACGCGTTGAACGGCGAGATCGCCGCGCCCATGTTGCGCAGCGGCACCACCCGCGCACGACCGATGAATGCCGCCGGGCCAAGTGCCTCGGTATAGACCACGCCGTGGTAACTCACGTCCGGCGTATTGAGGCGCGGGAAACGCTCCTTGTGCTCAGCCCACGGGAAACGACCCGAATCGACAATCGCGCCGCCAAGGCTGGTGCCATGGCCTCCGAGATACTTGGTCAATGAGTGCACGACGATATCGGCGCCGAAATCGAACGAGCGCTGCAGATATGGCGTAGCCACGGTGTTGTCGACGATCACCGGCACGCCATGGGCGTGGGCGATCTTGGCGATGGCTTCGATATCGGTGATGTTGCCGCGCGGGTTGCCGATCGACTCGACGAACACCGCCTTGGTGCGCTCATCGATCAAGGCAGCAAACGCCTGCGGATCGCGATAGTCGGCGAAACGGGTCTGGATGCCGAACTGCGGCAGCGTGTGCGCGAACAGGTTGTAGGTGCCGCCATACAGCGCGCTGGAGGCCAGGATGTTGTCACCGGCCTCGGCGATGGTCTGGATGGCGTAGGTGATCGCGGCCTGGCCCGAGGCCAGCGCCAACGCACCGATGCCGCCTTCCAATGCCGCGATGCGCTTTTCAAGCACATCGGTGGTCGGGTTCATGATGCGGGTATAGATATTGCCCTGCACCTTGAGGTCGAACAGATCGGCACCGTGCTGGGTGTCGTCAAAGGCGTAGGCAACGGTCTGGTAGATCGGCACCGCGACTGCGCGGGTGGTCGGATCAGGGGAATAGCCGCCGTGCACGGCGATGGTTTCAGGCTTCCACTGCGGGTCGGTCATCGGAGTGCTCGCTAAGGAGTGACCGCTGACGATAGCCGAGGATGGATGGCAACCGGTGGACGGTTGCAGGGGTTACTTGTGAGGGGGCGTTATTTGCTGATGCCTTTTTGAAGCGTGCATCTCTAGCCAGGAGCTTCCCCTCACCCCAACCCCTCTCCCGTAAACGGGAGAGGGGCTAATGCACTAGCCGCCGACACGATCCAAGCCCCTCTCCCGTTTACGGGAGAGGGGTTGGGGTGAGGGCAGCTTTTAAAGCACTTGAAGCTCCGGCGCTCAGCCCTTGCCAAACTGCAACTGGCCGCCACCGCCGGCTTCCACCTTGATGGTGTCGCCGCTGGCGAACTCGCCGGCCAGGATCTTCTGCGCCAGCGGGTTTTCCAGCTGGGCCTGGATCGCACGCTTCAACGGACGTGCGCCATACACCGGATCGAAGCCGACATTGCCCAGCACATCGAAGGCCGAATCCGACACCTCCAGGCGCAAACCACGCTCGCCCAGCCGCTTCTCCAGCCCACGCATCTGGATGCGTGCGATCTGCTTGATCTGCTCCTTGTCCAGCGGGTGGAACACGACGATGTCGTCCAGGCGGTTGATGAACTCCGGGCGGAAGTGCGCCTGCACCACGCCCATCACCGCGGCCTTCATCTGCGTATAGGCTTCCGGGCTGTCGTCGCCGCTCATGTCCTGGATCTGGTGCGAGCCCAGGTTCGAGGTCATCACGATGACGGTGTTGCGGAAGTCCACCGTGCGGCCCTGGCCGTCGGTCAAGCGACCGTCGTCCAGCACCTGCAGCAGGATGTTGAACACATCCGGATGCGCCTTCTCCACTTCATCCAGCAGGATCACGCTGTACGGGCGACGACGCACCGCCTCGGTCAGATAGCCACCTTCTTCGTAACCCACATAACCCGGGGGTGCACCGATCAGGCGCGACACGCTGTGCTTCTCCATGAACTCACTCATGTCGATGCGCACCATCGCGTCGGGCGAGTCGAACAGGAAGTCGGCCAGCGCCTTGGTCAGCTCGGTCTTGCCGACGCCGGTCGGGCCCAGGAACAGGAACGAACCACTCGGACGGTTCGGGTCCGACAGGCCGGCACGCGAGCGCCGCACCGCGTCAGAGACCACGCGGATCGCTTCTTCCTGCCCAACCACGCGGTTGTGCAGCATGTCTTCCATGCGCAGCAGCTTGTCACGCTCGCCTTCGAGCATCTTGCTGACCGGAATACCGGTCCAGCGCGAGACGACCTCTGCGATTTCCTCGTCGGTCACCCTGTCCTGCACCAGCTTGAAGTCCTTGCGCTCCATTTCCTGCGCGGCGTGCAGCTGCTTCTCCAGGTTGGGCAGCAGGCCGTACTGGATCTCGCTCATCTTTGCGAAATCCTGGCGGCGCTGGGCGGCCTCCAGATCGAGCTTGGCCTTTTCCACCTGCTCCTTGATCTTGGTCGCGCCCTGCAGCGCAGCCTTCTCCGACTTCCAGATTTCATTGAGGTCGGAGAACTCACGCTCCAGCGTGTCGATGTCGGCTTCCAGATCGGCCAGGCGCTTGCGCGAGGCGTCGTCCTTTTCCTTCTTCAGCATCTCGCGCTGGATCTTGAGCTGGATCAGACGACGTTCCAGACGATCAAGCTCTTCCGGCTTGGAGTCGATCTCCATGCGGATGCGCGAAGCGGCCTCGTCCATCAGGTCGATGGCCTTGTCCGGCAGCTGCCGGTCGGTGATGTAGCGGTTGGACAGCGTCGCAGCCGCAACCACCGCAGGGTCGGTGATCTCCACGCCATGGTGCACCGCGTAGCGTTCCTTCAGGCCACGCAGGATGGCAATCGTGTCCTCGACCGTTGGCTCACCGACAAACACCTTCTGGAAGCGGCGCTCCAGCGCGGCATCCTTCTCGATGTACTGGCGGTACTCGTCCAGGGTGGTGGCGCCGATGCAATGCAGTTCGCCACGCGCAAGCGCGGGCTTGAGCATGTTGCCCGCATCCATCGCACCGTCGCCCTTGCCGGCGCCGACCATGGTGTGCAGTTCGTCGATGAACAGGATGATCTGGCCTTCGTTCTTGGACAGGTCATTGAGCACGGCCTTCAAGCGCTCTTCGAACTCGCCGCGGAACTTGGCACCGGCAATCAGCGCGCCCATGTCCAGCGACAGCACGCGCTTGCCGCGCAGGCCCTCGGGCACTTCGTCGTTGATGATGCGCTGGGCCAGGCCTTCGACAATCGCGGTCTTGCCCACGCCGGGTTCACCGATCAGCACCGGATTGTTCTTGGTACGGCGCTGCAGCACCTGGATGGTGCGGCGGATCTCCTCGTCGCGGCCAATCACCGGGTCGAGCTTGCCGCTTTCGGCACGCGCGGTCAGGTCGATGGTGTACTTTTCCAGCGCCTGGCGCTGTTCTTCGGCGTTTTCGCTTTGCACGGTTTCTCCACCGCGCAGCTTGTCGATCGCGGCCTTTACTTTGTTTTTATCAGCACCAGCAGCACGCAGGGCCATGCCGGCCGGGCCGCCATCGTCCACTGCCGCCAGCAGGAACCATTCGCTGGCGATGAACTGGTCGTTGTGCTGCTGGGCCAGCTTGTCGGTGTTGTTGAGCAGGCGATTGAGATCGTTGCCCATCGACAGGCTGCCGGCCTGGCCGGACACCTTGGGCAGTGCATCCAGCGCCTCGGTCAGCCGCTCGCGCAGCACTGGCACGTTGACGCCGGCCTGGGCCAGCAAGGGCCGGCTGCTGCCACCGGGCTGATCAAGCAGCGCGCTGAGCACATGTACCGGTTCGATGATGTTGTTGTCGCGACCGACCGCCAGGGACTGCGCGTCGGACAGCGCCTTCTGGAAGTTGGAGGTGAGCTTGTCCATCCGCATGGGTCTTCTTCCTCAAAGTTGGGGGCCAGCATTGCTGGCGATACTGATTCAGATGCGGTTGCAACGGCGTGATTCAAGGGTGAATGTGGCCCTTGTTCAGCTGCAATCGCAATCCCGCTCCAGTATCACCAGCCGCGGTGGTCGCAACCTTGATCCAACGCAAGCGGCAGCACTACTCAGCCGTGCGTGATCGCCGCGCGCAGCGCCCGCAGCTGCTGCTTCACCGCCTGTTGCTGCCTGGCATCCATACGCAGCAAGGCTTTCTGCCCGATGGACAGTGATTGCAGGGCCGGGTCGACAAAGCGATAGCGGCCCTTGCCATCCGGCTCCACCGCCAGCGGACGGGCCGGCTCGGGGGTCTGCAACAGGTGGTCGATCACCGCCACCAGCCTGTCGTTGAAATGGCCGTCGGGATGGCCGATATCGCGGTAGGCCTGCTGCAGCAGCGGGTAGAAGCGCTTGTAGGCGACCGCCACGGCACCCGCATCGGCGCGAACGAAGGCATCCACGTAGGGCGCGTAGCGCGCGGCATTGGCGGCCGCCAACTGCTCACCGCCAGCACTGCCCTGCTCTACCTGCAGCGCGCCTGGCAACGGCCGCAGCGCCATCGCCGCACCGGGCAGACTGGGCTGGGTCAGATTATCCACATGTACCACCACGCGCTGGATCAGCTGCTCGCGCAGCAGCACGGCCAAGGCATCTGCAGGAAACAATCCGTTCAAGGCCTGCCAGCTGGAGGCATCGCTGTCGGCCAGGGCCGGCAAGGCCGGGTCGGCAGCCACGTCGAGCGGATATTTCGGCTCGGCCGCTGGTTGAGGCGTAGCCGGCGGTTGGATGGCCGGTGCCGCCGGGCTATCCCCCAGCGGAGCAACAGCTGGTGTTGCCTGCCGCAACTGCGCCACGTCATCACGGAACAACCACCAGCCAATGCCGCCAATCGCGACGACGCCAACCACGGCCCAGGGCCACACTGCTTTGCGCTTCTGCATCACTTGCACCTTTATTGCATGTGATGGTGTGACCCTGTTTATCCCGCGGGGTTCCCCTGCGGTTCAAGCCTCATGCATCAACGCTGTTTCTGCAGCGACATCAGGCCGATCACGACCGCCAGTACCGCGTAGGCAGCGGTCACCTGCAAGGTGATGGCCTGGCGCAGGCCTTCCAGCTGCCACGGCAGATAGATGCCGCCGCGCGGATCGGTGGAATGAATCACGCCGAACGCACTCAGCGCGGCAGCCACGAACAGCAGACTCACCGCCACACCAGCGCGCCGCTCGATCAAGGCCACCAGTGCTGCCGCCCAGATCATCGCGCTGATGATGAAACCATTGCCAAGCAACTGCAGCGTGGCCACATCCGACAGGCCATGGCCGTCGACCGCCGCATACAGTGCTGCGGCCGCATCGGGCGCCACCCAGGTGCCGAACTTGATATTGATCAGGTAGGCAATCGCCGGCAGGAAGGCCAGTGCGACCGCGATCGCGTGCTCACGCTTGGTCTGCTGGAAGGCCTGCACGGTGATGTCCAGGCCGACAAACACAATGATCGGTGCCAGCACCGCCACCGGCAGCCATTGCACCAGCCCAGCAACTACACCGAGCATGCCGCCGATGCCGATGAACAGACCGGTCAACAGCGTGTAACCGGTGCGTGCGCCCAGGCGTTTGTAGGCCGGCTGACCGATATACGGCGTGGTCTGCGCGACGCCGCCGCAGACGCCAGCGATCAGCGTGGCGATGGCCTCGACCAGCAGGATGTCGCGGGTGCGGTAATCGTCACCGGCGGCGCGTGCACTCTCCGCCACGTTGATGCCCCCCACCACCATCAGCAAGCCGAACGGCAGCAGCAGCGACAGGTACGGCACGGTCAACGGCAGGCCTTCGACGAAGCCCAGCGTCGGCAGCGGCAAGGCCACGGCGAAGGAGATGGCCGGCGGCCACTGGAAGCCAGTCAGTGCACCCGCCGCGCCCAGCCCGTAATACAGCACCACACCAACCAGCAGCGCGAACAGCACGCCCGGCAAACGCAGCGGCACCACGCCGCGCGCAACCAATACATAGAGCAGCACGCCCAGCGTGACCAAACCGACCAGCGGCTGGCGCATGCTCTCGATCAGCGGCAGGAAGCCGAGCAAGGTCAGCGCCGCACCACCGATCGAACCGAGCAACGCCGCACGCGGCACATGGCGGGTAACCGCATCACCGGCGAAGGACAGCACCAGCTTGAGCAGGCCCATCACCACCAGCGAAGCCATGCCCAGCTTCCAGGTCGCCATCGCCGCGGCCTGCGGGTCCATCCCCAACTGCTTGAAGCCGACGAAGGCCGGGCCCAGCACCAGCAGCGCCATGCCGATGCTGGTCGGTGCATCCAGGCCCAGCGGCATCGCGGTGACGTCATCACGGCCAGTGCGGGCAGCCAGGCGGCGCGCCATCACCGTGTACATCAGGTTGCCGATCAGCACACCGAACGCGGTGCCCGGGAACATGCGGCCGAACACCACATCGGCCGGGAACTGGAAGATGCCGACCAGCGCCATCGCGATGAAACCGAGGATCGACAGGTTGTCGACCACCAGGCCGAAGAAGCCATTGAGATCGCCGGCGACGAACCAACGTGGGCGGGATGCGGATGCAGAAGAATTCATGGGGGATATCGTCAGGAAAGCGGAGCGATGGTAACGCTGGAAAAATGCGTGCGGATGGAACAGATCATTCGTTCGTGGGCAGCTTCACCCAGCCCTGCACCGAGCCACGATGGGGATTGCGGTAGCGCAACTGCAACCAGCCATCGGCTTCGTCCAGCAGCTCGACGCGGTCGCCCTTGAGCAGGTAGCGCTTGGTGGCGGTGTCGCCAGCCCGGCCGTACAGCAGCAGCTTGTCCGGCACCACCGACGCGCTGCGGCCTGCCATCGGTGCGTCTTCCAGCGGCGGATCGAAGGCATTCCAGATGGCGGTTTCGAGCCGCTTGCCTGCGGCATCCCAGGTGCTCCAGACCGTGAGGATCTCCGCATCTTCCACTTCAGCCAGCGTCAACACCTGCGCGAGCGCTTCGGTGTCGAGGAAGGCGTTGCGCATCGATCGGTACAGGTAGACCCTGTCGCCCTCAAAGCGGTAGATATCGCTGTACCACATCGGCCCGCTGCGACAGCTGCTGCTCAACGTGCGTGTGGCCGGGTCCGGGGTCAGCGACCAGAAGCCTTCGCAGCTGATCTCCGGGCCCTCAGGTGCTGCCAACGCGCGGAACTGGCCACTGGCCGGCTCGTACAGGTAAACCGTGACCGATTCGTTGACCTGGCCCAGCGTGGCACTGGAATCCAGGTCCTGATAGCCGTCGAAGTTGTAGTCCGCGTGGCCCAGGCGCGTGCCGCCGCCTTCCTCGTTCGTGGACGCTGGCAACACCTGCCGCGCCGATGCGCGGTTGCTGGCCACCTCCACGCTGCCATCGCCGAGCAAGCGCGCATGCGCGCTCACGCCGGCTGCGACCTCGAAGCGGATCTCGCTGTCATCTGCCGCGAACGCTGGCGCTGCCAGCAGCGAAAAAGCTGCAAGCAGCAGACCATGGGTGGCAAAGCGGCAGCGGGACGTGGATATCAGGGGCGTCATCTAGAAGCTCATCTGCGGTTGGAGGCTGCCCGCAGGCTAGCCGATCCAGTGCGGATCAGAACGAAACCTCGACCGGCTGCCGCGACCACAGCACCGACTGGTGCCTGGTGGCCTGCTTCCATGCCAGACGGATGGCTTCGATGTCGTTGCGACGTTGCGGGCTGTCCTCATGCAGGATCACCAACACCTTGGTGCGCAGTCGGTTGGGCTCGGGTGCGCCGCGGAACAGCCACTGGCCGTAGGCATCGAACACGGTCAGTCCGTCCGGGAAGCGCGGCGTGACTTCCTTGTCGAGGAAGGCGCGCCATTGCGCTTCGCTGATCACATCGGTCTGCTCACGTGCCGATGGCCCGGTTTCCTCGCCGACGCCGAAATACAGCTCGCTGCGCACCCAGCCAGCGGCTTCGGCCGGTCGCGCGGCATCGCCGTGCAGTTGGGCGCTCGGCGCCGGCTCCGCAGCAGGTGGGACAGCATTGGCACTGGCGGCAACAGCAAACAGCAGGGGCAACAGGACAGCGTGCAACTTCATGGAAAACCTCCGGGCAGGAACGACACGGTGGCATCCAAGGCACCGCAGGGGATATCGCGTTTGGTTATCAGCCAATTGCCAGCGGGACTTGCATCCCTGGTGGCGTTAACGCGAAGATAATATATCGCTTCATCCGGATGGATGTAAGTCTTGACGTCACCTGCAATCCATCCTGCGCCTTCCCACGTCTTTGCCCTTCCCCATCGTTTTCTGGAGTTTCCATGTCCCGCCCCACCTCGGCCCCGCTAGGCCTGGCCATCGCGCTGGCGCTGTCTTCCCCCGCTTTTGCCCAAGACGCCCAGCAGGCCACCAATCTGGACACGGTGATCGTCACCGGCACCCGCGCGGTCGACCGCACCGTGCTGGAATCCACCTCGCCGGTGGACGTGCTCAGTGCCGAGGACATCCGCAAGGCCGGCGTGGTCAACGGTGAGCTGGGCAGCGCGTTGCAGGCGTTGCTGCCCTCGTTCAACTTCCCGCGTCAGTCCAATTCCGGTGGCGCTGACCACATCCGCGCCGCACAGCTGCGCGGCCTGTCGCCCGACCACGTGCTGGTGCTGATCAACGGCAAGCGCCGCCATAACAGCGCCCTGGTCAATACCGACAGCAAGATCGGCAAGGGCACCACGCCGGTCGATTTCAATGCCATCCCGGTCAGCGCGATCAAGCGTATCGAGGTGCTGCGCGACGGTGCCGGCGCGCTGTATGGCTCCGATGCGGTAGCCGGTGTGATCAACGTGATCCTCGACGACGCCCCGGAAGGCGGCGCCATCGAAGCCAGCTTCGGCGCGCACCACACCGACCTCAAGCCGATCGACCGCACCCTGACCGATGGCCAGACCAGCTTCTTCAGCGCCAAGGTCGGCACCGCCCTGACCGACAACGGCGGTTTCCTGCGCGTCGGCCTGGAACTGAAGAACCGCGAAGCCACCAACCGCGCCGGATTCGACCAGATTCCGCCGTGGGAAGCGCAGACCCCGGACAATCTGGCCCTGGCCGGCAAACGCAATTATTCGCTGGGCGACGGCGCCAGCAAGGACCTCAACGCCTGGTTCAATGCCGAAATTCCGTTCGGCACTGCCTCCAAGGCCTATGCCTTCGGCACCTACAACCAGCGCGATACCGAAGGCGCCAATTACTTCCGTTACCCGGATGGCGAAGCCAACTGGAAGGAGCTGTACCCGAACGGCTACCGCCCGATCTCCGAAGGCGAGAACCTGGACGTGCAGCTGGTGGCCGGTGCCCGTGGCGAACTGGGCGACTGGAACTACGATGCCAGCCTCGACCATGGCCGCAACGAGTTCACCTATCGCCTGCGCAACTCGCTCAACGCCTCGCTCGGCCCAAGCAGCCCAACCAGCTTCAAGACTGCCGATTTCAGCTTCGCCCAGACCGTGGCCAACCTCGATTTCGGACGCATCTTCGTGCGTGCCAACGACAGCCACAGCCTTGGCTTCGGCATCGAAGGCCGCCATGAGCGTTATGAAACCGGTGCCGGTGACCCGGCCAGCTACGCCGCCGGCCCGTATACCGACCGCCCGACCGGCTCACAGGCCGGCGGTGGCCTGACCCCGCAGGACGAGGCCGATCTGTCGCGCGATGTGTTCAGTGCCTACACCAGCCTGTCCTCAACCTTCGGCGAGAAGTTCTCCACCGATATCGCCGCACGCTACGAGCATTACGAGGACTTCGGCGGCGAACTGACCGGCAAGATCGGTGCGCGCTATGCATTTGCACCGGCATTCGCGCTGCGCGGTTCGGTCTCGAACAACTTCCACGCGCCGTCGCTGAGCCAGATCGGCTACGAATCCACTTCAACCGGGTATACCGCCGGTGGCCAGCTGGTGCAGGGCCGCCTGTTGTCGGTCAACAATCCGATCGCACGCGCACTGGGCGCCAGCGACCTGAAGCCGGAGAAGTCGATCAACTACAGCCTCGGTTTCACCAGCCAGATCGGCAGCCACTTCGACCTGTCGCTGGACCTGTTCCAGATCGATATCGATGACCGTATCGCACTGTCGGAAAGCATCACCGGCGATGCACTGACCGATTTCGTGCAGCAGCAGTTCGGCATCGCGGGGCTGGAAAGCGCGCACTACTTCGTCAACGCCGCCGATACACGCACCCGCGGCGCCGAGTTCGTTGGCAACTGGCGGCAATCACTGGGTGATGGCGAGCTGCTGTTGACCGGCACCTGGAGCTACGCCAAGACTGAGTTGAAGAATGTCGTCGCCACGCCATCGCAGCTGCTGGCACTGAACCCGGACTACGTGCTGTTCGGCGTGGAAGAGAGCAATACGCTGACCGACGCCGCGCCGCGTACCCGTGCACAGTTCGCCGCGAGCTGGGCCAATGACAGCTGGTCGTTGAGCAGCCGCTTGAGTCGTCATGGCAGCGCCAAGCGCGTCTTCGATTTTGGTGGCGGCTACGTCCCCACCCAGACCTATCAGGCCGAATGGCAGCTGGATGCGGAAGTCGAGTACCGCATCACGCCGCAGTGGAGCGTGGCGATCGGCGGGCAGAACCTGACCGACAACTACCCGGACAAGTCCAACGAAGACATCTACTACTTCGGCAACCTGCCGTATGACGTGCTGTCGCCGATTGGCAGCAACGGTGCCTATTGGTACGGGCGGGTGCGGTTTACGTTCTGATTGGGGTGCGACGGGTGAGAGATTGCTTGTTAGAAGCTTCCCCTCACCCCAACCCCTCTCCCGTGAACGGGAGAGGGGCTTGGATTGCTTGAACTCGTAGTGCACTAGCCCCTCTCCCGTTCACGGGAGAGGGGTTGGGGTGAGGGGAAGCTTCTAGCTAAAGAGCCAAAACCCCCGAATTCATCCAGCTTTAACAGCGCTGGGCGCTCCTTACGCCTGCCGGCACATTCCAGCCCGGTTCATCCCTTGCGGAGGCGTATATGTTCGAGTCGTTGATTCGCGAAGCGGCCAGCCGCTTTCATCTCGGCGACAATGCAGGGCGCCTCGTGCGCCAGCTTGTCGATGTCATTTTCGATCCCGCCAACGGCGGCTTCGCCGGACTGCAGAAACGCTTTACCGACGCGGGCCTCGACGGCCTGTTCTCGTCGTGGATAGGCACCACGCCAGGCGACAACGTCCTGCAACCAGACCAGTTCAGCGCCGGCTTTGGCCAGAACCTGTCCAGTGGCATCGCCAGCAAACTCGGTATCCCAGCTGCCGCCGTGAACATGGCGGGTGCGTGGTTGTTACCCAAGATCGTCGGCCAGCTTACCCAAGGCGGAACACTCCCCACTTCGCGTCCTGCTGACTACGAGCGCTGGTTTGGTACCAGCACACCTACCGCCGGCTATAGCGGCGGAGGCACCGTTACCAGCAAACCATCCGGCGGCTTCTGGAAATGGCTGCTTCCACTGATTCTGCTGCTTGCGGCGTTCCTGCTGTTCCGCAGCTGCAAGAAGGAAGAAGCCGTTGCACCAGCGCCGATGCAACCAGCAGCCACTACACAGCCCGCGGCACCGGTTGCACAAGCCAATCCACGCTTTGGCTTCGAGAACGTGGACGGCAAGGTGACAGTAAGTGGCCAGGTTGCCAGCGATGCCGACAAGACCCGCTTGTGGGATGCGTTGAAAGCCAACTTCGGTGAAGGCAATCTGGCCGGCAACATCACCGTCGATCCGGCGACCCTGCCAGCGGGCTGGCTGGACAAGCTGATCGCCGCACTGCCCGAATTGAAAGCCAAGGGCCTGAAGTTCGGTTTCGATGGCGACAAGCTCAACATCGATACCAGCGGCATGGCCGAAGCCGATCGTTTCACGGTGAGTGACAAGCTGCGCAGCCTGTTCGGCGGCTTCGAGATCAGTGGCTTGTGGGATCGGGCGGCAGCGGCCTTGTCAGGACTCAAAGCCGGCTTCAGCGGCGATGATCTGGTCAAAGCCCTGAACCTGATGAACATCTACTTCGACACAGGCTCGGCCACCATCACCCGCGACAGTCTGGAGACACTGACCAGCGCAGCGAATGCGATCAAGCAGGCACCCGCAGACACCAAGATCGAGGTCGGTGGGCACACCGACAACACCGGTGATGCGGCTGCCAACGTGACCTTGAGCCAGCAACGCGCGGACGCGGTGGTTGCCAAGCTGGCCGAGCTTGGCGTTGCTGCCGGCACGCTGACTGCCAAGGGCTATGGCCAGGAAAAGCCGCGTGCCAGCAATGACACTGAAGAGGGTCGTGCGCAGAACCGTCGGATCGAGTTTGCGGTTACCAAGTAATGTTGTGCATTGGGTGAAGAGCAAAGGCTTGCCCTCACCCCAACCCCCGCTCCGCGCCCCGGCCCTTGCGCTGGCGCAAGGTCGTTCAAGGAGCAGCGAACCTGCGGTTCGCAAGCTGCTCTTTCACCCCGCAGGCGGGAGAGGGGCTAGTGCACTACGAGCGCAAGCTATGCGAGCCCCTCTCCCGCCTGCGGGAGAGGGGTTGGGGTGAGGGCGCTCTGAAAGCACGTAAATCCAACCGTCCCCCCAAATGACCTTCCTGTAACAACCCCTGCGGCATAGTGTCCGCATGCTTGATGACCTACAGCGACCGCCCCCTCCGGCGCTGGCAGATGACGACGCACTGTTTCTCGACGTAGATGGCACCCTGCTCGCCTTTGCTGACCATCCGGACAAGGTAGCGCCCGACCCGTCCCTGCTCGGGCTGCTCGCCAGTGTGCAGCAACGTCTGGGTGGCGCACTTGCGTTGCTCAGTGGCCGCCCTGTCAGCCAACTGCAAACCATGTTCGCGCCACTACGCCTGCCAATGGCCGGGCTGCACGGCGCGCAACTGCTGACTTCCGCCGATGCGGAACCCGCCCAGACAGACACTGCGGCGTGGCTGCATACACTGCACCAGCGCGCGATGCGATTGGCGCACGCACACCCCGGCGTATTGATCGAAAACAAAGGCCAGGCATTGGCCCTGCATTGGCGCAAAGCGCCAGATGCAGGCGCGGCGATCATCGCCTTCGCCAACTCACAGCTAGCGCAACTGGCCGACGTGCGCCTGCAGCCAGGCGACCATGTTATCGAGTTCGTTGGCAGCAGCCACGACAAGGGCCGCGCCCTGCAGCAGCTGATGCAACAGCCACCTTTCCAGGGCCGCCGCCCGCTGTTCATCGGCGACGACCTCACCGACGAACACGGCTTCCACGCCGCGCAACAACTCGGAGGCGTTGGCGTGCTTGTCGGCCAACGCAACGAAAGCGTGGCCGTTGCAGCGCTGCCCGATATCACGGCCGTACACGCGTGGCTGCGCGCAGCCACTACCTGACCCACCCGGAGGAAACAGCGGCGCCACTGGCGTTCGCGCAACAAGGAGAACGCAATGCAAGACGCCACTCTCGACCTTGGCGTAGTTGGCAATGGCAGTTTCGGCGCACTGATGGACAAACAGGCGCGCGTGGTCTGGAGTTGCCTGCCCAGCTTCGACGGCGACCCGGCCTTCTGCGCCCTGCTCAATCCCAACCAGCACCCAGGCGGCGACTTCGGCATCGAGCTGGAGGACTTCCTCGACAGCGAGCAGGCCTATCTCACCAACACCGCCATCCTGCGCACCGTACTGCGCGACACACACGGCGGCGCGGTGGAAATCATCGATTTCGCCCCGCGCTGGCGCCAGAACGATCGCTTCTACCGCCCCGTCAGCCTGATCCGCCAGGTCACCCCGCTGTCCGGCAATCCGCGCATCATCGTGCGCGCACGACCGCTGGCCGACTGGGGTGCGCGCCAACCGGAAACCACCTGGGGCAGCAACCACATCCGTTGGCTGCTGCCCAACATGGTGCTGCGACTGACAACCGATGTCCCCGTCCGTTTTGTCCGCGATGCCCTGCCCTTCGTACTCAACCACCGCGTGCATCTGGTAATGGGCGTTGACGAATCACTCAACCGCTCGCTCAGCGGCTACGTGCAGGAAGCCATGCAGCGCACCCGCGACTATTGGCGCGAATGGGTGCGTTACCTGTCGGTACCGCTGGAATGGCAGGACGCGGTGATCCGCAGCGCCATCACCCTGAAGCTATGCCAGTACGAGGACAGCGGCGCGATCATCGCGGCGATGACCACCTCCATCCCTGAGGCACCGGGCAGCAGCCGCAACTGGGACTACCGCTACTGCTGGCTGCGCGATGCGGCATTCGTGGTGCGCGCACTCAACCGCCTCGGTGCGACCCGCACCATGGAACAGTTCCTGGGCTACATCTTCAACCTTGCCAGCACCGACGGCAGCCTGCAGCCGCTGTACGGCATCGGCTTCGAAGCCAAGCTTGATGAGGAGGAAGTCGCCTCGCTGTCCGGCTATTGCGGCATGGGCCCGGTACGCCGCGGCAACCTGGCATGGGTGCAGCGCCAACACGATGTCTACGGCAGCGTTGTGCTAGCCTCCACCCAGTTGTTCTTCGACCAACGCCTGCAGGACCCGGGCGATGCGCACACCTTCGCGCGACTGGAACCTCTTGGCGAGCAAGCCTTCGCGCTGCACGATGTGCCGGATGCCGGGCTGTGGGAATTCCGTGGCCGTACCGAAGTGCATACCTATACCAGCGCGATGTGCTGGGCGGCCTGCGACCGGCTGTCCAAGATCGCGACGCGTTTGAAACTCGATGGCCGCGCCATCTACTGGCGCGAACGTGCCAACCAGATCCACGCACGGATCATGCATGAATCCTGGAGCGAGCAACTCGGCCACTTCACCGACACCTTCGGCGATCACCGGCTGGATGCATCCTTGCTGCTGCTGGCCGACATTGGTTTCATCGACGCCAACGACGCGCGCTTCATCGCCACGGTCGAAGCCATCGGCCGTGACCTGAAGCATGGCAACGCCTTGTATCGCTACACCGCACCAGATGATTTCGGCACACCAGAAACCAGCTTCACCATCTGCACGTTCTGGTACATCGATGCGCTTGCCGCGATCGGGCGCATGGACGAAGCGCGCGAGATGTTCGAAATACTGCTACAGCAGCGCAATCATCTGGGCCTGCTATCCGAAGACCTAGCCTTCGATGGCAAGGCCTGGGGCAACTTCCCGCAGACCTACTCGCATGTGGGACTGGTGATCGCCGCGATGCGCTTGTCGCGCAGCTGGCAGGAGGCGTCGTGAGCCGACTGGTGGTGGTCTCCAACCGGGTGGCGCTACCTGGCGAGAACCGCGCCGGCGGGCTGGCAACCGGCCTGCTGGCGGCGCTGAGCGAACGCGGGGGGCTATGGTTCGGCTGGAGCGGACGCAGCGTCAGTGTCGATAGCGGCGCCCTGCACGAAGCGCAGGATGGCCCGATCCGCTACCTGACGATGGACCTGTCCAAAATCGACCTGGACAACTACTACAACGGCTTCGCCAATCGCGCCCTGTGGCCGCTGCTGCATTTCCGCCTGGACCTGGTTGATTACGACCGGCGCAAGCGCGAAGGCTATTGGAAGGTAAACAGGTTGTTCGCCGATACGCTGGCTCCACGGCTGCGCGACGACGATACAGTCTGGATCCACGACTACCATCTGATTCCGCTGGCCGCGTTGCTGCGCGAGCGCGGTGTCGGCTGCCGGATTGGCTTCTTTCTGCATGTACCGGTGCCCTCGGCCGATCTCATCCAGGCGCTGCCCGACCATCGCTCGCTGTTCTCAGCGCTGTATTCGTACGACCTGCTCGGCTTCCAGACCCGGCGCGACGTAGACCGCTTTCAATCCTATGTGCGCCTGTTCGGTGGCGGCACCTTGATTGACAACGACTGGATCAAGGCACCAGACGGACGCCGCGTGCGTACCTCGGCATTCCCGATCGGCATCGATACCGAGCAAATCGCACGCCAGGCCCGCAGCGCGGCCAGCAACAAGCCGGTGCGTGATCTTCGACAGAGTCTGCAGCATCGCAAGCTGGCAATCGGCGTGGACCGGCTGGACTACTCCAAGGGCCTGCCGGAACGCTTCCATGGCTTTGAGCGTTACCTGCAACGCTATCCGCAGCAGAAAGGCGAAATGACCTTCCTGCAGATCGCACCGGTATCGCGCGGCAGCGTCAATGAGTATCGCAAGCTGCGCAGCGACCTGGAACGACTGGCCGGGCATATCAACGGTGGCCACGCCGAGGCCGATTGGACACCACTGCGCTACGTCAACCAGAACTACGCACACAGCACCCTGACCGGGTTTTACCGGCAGGCGGCGGTGGGCTTGGTGACACCGTTGCGCGATGGCATGAACCTGGTGGCCAAGGAATACATCGCTGCGCAGGACCCTGAAAATCCGGGCATGTTGGTGTTGTCATTGTTGGCCGGCGCAGCGGATGAATTGAAGCAGGCATTACTGGTCAATCCGCATGACCTGGATGGCGTTGCCGATGCTATTGCGACGGCGGCGAACATGCCGCGCGGCGAACGCATCGAACGCTGGCGAGCGATGATGGAGCATCTGCGTTCGCATGATATCCATCGCTGGCGGCAGGATTATCTGTTGGCGTTGGAGGGGAGGTAAAGCCCCCTCTCCCCAACCCCTCTCCCGCGAGGAGAGAGGGGCTAAATCTGCAGTTGCTATTTATGCTGGAGCTCGCAATGCACCGAGCTCCTCTCCCCTTGCGGGGGGAGAGGGAGCGCTTGCGAACCACCGGTTCGCGCTCGCTCGAGCGCCCTTGCGCCAGCGCAAGGGCCGGGGCGCGGAGCGGGGGTTGGGGAGAGGAGTAGCTTCAAGCCTGCAAACCCCACCAAACCCACTCAATCCAAAAACCGCCCGCGCTGCTCCGCCGTAGGCAGAAAGCAGCTGTCATGCCGCCCAAACCAGCGGTAGCGATTGCGCGCCAACCAGCGATACGCAGGATCCCGCACCACAGCCGGCAACACCCGCGCAAGCCCCGCCAAGCGCCAAGCCCCACCCAATCCGGTCACCACCCGCACAATCGCGTCCGTATCGGTATAGGCCACACCGTCGGCGACCAACAGGAACGACAAAGGATCGTCCGGGTCCAGCCCGTGCGCGGCCAACAGCGTCCGCCCCTGCTCGCCCTGCATCGCCGCGAACCGGTAGCGGCCGGCCTGATCAAAGCGCAGCAGGAAGCGCACCCAGCGGCTGCACAGCGCGCAGACACCATCAAACACGATCACCGCCGGCTCAGCCATGTACCGGCTCCGGCAACAGCCAGCCTTCGTAACGGATCAGCCGCCCGATCAGTGGCATCGATACATCCACCAGGAATTCATAGCGGCCTGCGTGTTCGCGCTCACTGCATTGCACCTGCGCGAACCAGCGCGTCGGCAAGGGCAGCACACCGAATGCCCAGGCGCGCTCGGCCCGCCACAGGATCTGGCCGGCCTCCTCGCGCAATCCGAAGCGGAAGCGCACCGCGCCAAGCTGCTCGAACAGCCGCCCTTCGCGTTGCCACAGGCGCGATGCCATCCGCGCGGCGCCGAATTGCCGGTTCCAGCGCTCACCTGCGGCATCGACCACGAACTCCACCGTCACCGGCACGCTTGAGCTCGGCGGCAGCCGCGCCAGCCAGGCGCAGGGAGCCACCAGCCAATGCGTGCCACGTAGTACCTCGCCCTGCCCGCTCCAGCGCTGGCGGGCGGGGATCGCGTGCAGCGCGCGCACCTGCGGTGCCAGCTGTTCAAACGCGGGGCCTAGCACCTGCGCGAACAGCGGCAGGCTCATCGCTCCATCCACACCAGGGTGGCGATGCGCCCACTGCGACGGTCGCGACGGTGCGAGAACCAACGCTGCGGATCGGCCATGGTGCACAGGTCACCGCCATGGATGGACTGCGCCTGCATGCCCGCCGCGACCAACCGCTGCCGCGCCAGCCCCGGCAGGTCCACCTTCCAGTGGCCCGGCCGGGTCGCGACGAAGTGGCTTTCAGCGGCGCTGGAATGGGCCATGAAGGCCTCGCGCACGTCCACGCCGACCTCGTACAGGGCCGGCCCTGCCGCGGGGCCTATCCACGCTACGAGCGCCTCGGCGGGCGTGTGCATCGCGGCCAGCGTGTTCTCCAGCATGCCGCGCGCCAAACCACCCCAGCCGGCATGGGCTGCGGCCACTTCGCTGCCGTCGCGGGCGGCGAACACCACCGGCAGGCAGTCAGCGGTGAGGATCGCCAGCACCACGCCGGGAACCGAGGTCACCGAGGCATCGGCGGTCGGTTCGGCGTCCAATCCTTGCGCCTGTGGTGGCGCGTCGAAACGCAGGGCCACACTGCTGTGCACCTGGCGCAGCCAGTGCGCAGCCGAAGGCAGCTTCGCCAGCTGCTGCAGTTCGTCGCGGTTGCGCTGCACCTGGGCCGGATCGTCACCATCGGCGGCGGTCCGGTTGCCCAGGTTGAAACTGTCAAACGGGGGCTGCGAGCCGCCGGCACCATGGCGCATCGTGGTGAAGGCCCGCACCCCCGGGGGCGCAGGCCAGTCGGCCAGCCACAGCGGGCTCGCCTCCACCATTACCAGCGGCCCCGCTCGCGCTCGGCAAAGGCCTTGGAGTCCTCGCGCAACGCCTTCATCAGCGCTTGCAGATCGGCCGGCACCGGCGCGGTGTTGCTGATGGTCTCGCCGGTGATCGGGTGCTGGAATTCCAGCGTTTCGGCGTGCAGGGCCTGGCGCTTGAAGCCGCGCAGTGCCGCGACCAGCTCGTCGGTGGCGCCCTTGGGCAGTTTCAGCGAGCCGCCGTACAGCGGATCACCGACGATGGCGTGCTTCAGGTGCGCCATGTGCACGCGGATCTGGTGGGTACGGCCGGTTTCCAGGCGGCATTCCAGCGCGGTATGGGCGCGGAAGCGCTCACGCAGGCGGTAATGGGTCACCGCTTCCTTGCCGTCCTCGCGCACGCCCATCTTCAGGCGGTCACGCGCATGGCGGTCGATCGGGGCATCGGCAGTACCGCCCGAGACCAGCGCACCGACAACCACCGCCAGGTACTGGCGATGCACTTCGCGCGCGGACAGCTGCTCGACCAGCGCGGTCTGCGCCTGCACGGTACGGGCCACCACCATGACGCCGCTGGTGTCCTTGTCCAGGCGGTGGACCACGCCGGCGCGGGGCACCTTGGCGATCTCCGGGTCACGGAACAGCAGCGCGTTGAGCAGGGTGCCGCTCGGGTTGCCAGCGCCGGGGTGGACCACCAGCCCGGCCGGCTTGTCGATCACGAACACGTGTTCGTCCTCGTACAGGACCGACAAGGGGATGTCCTCCGGCAGGGCGTGGACTTCGACCTCCAGCACCGCATTCAGGGTGGCGATTTCGCCGCCGCGGACCGGGTCGCGCGGGCGGACGGGCTCGCCATCGAGCAGAACTGCGCCGGATTTGATCCATTCGGTCAGGCGCGAACGGGAGAATTCGGGGAACAATTCGGCCAGGACCGCGTCGAAGCGACGACCGGCGGCGGAATCGGGAACCTGCGCGTGGCGGGGGCTGGAAGAGGTGTTCTCGGACATGGGCAAAGACCGGCTAAAGACGAAATTATGGGGTCCAGACGACAACAGTCAGTCGCAGGACAGGCCACTAGGCTATCATCGCCCCTTCGTATTCCTGCCGCGTCCTGCCCTGAACCCATGATCCGACGCTCTTCGCTGCTGTCCGCGCCCGTCCGCCTCACCGCCCTGTTGCTGGTTTTGGTCTTCGTCGCCACTGGTTGCCACCGCGGCGCCAAGAAGGACGCCGACGAAGGCGCGCCGGTCGAGCAACTGTTCGAAAAGAGCCACAAGCTGATGGAGGGCGGCAACTGGTCCGGCGCCGAAACCAGCTTCAAGCGCCTGATTGCGCAGTATCCGTACGGCCCGTACACCGAGCAGGCGATGATCGAAAGCGCCTATGCCCAGTACAAGGCCGGCAAGAACGATGACGCCGTGTCGAGCATCGACCGCTTCATCCGCACCTACCCGACCCACCGCAACATCGCGTACCTGTACTACCTGCGCGGTCTTGCCAACGGTAATCGCGATACGGTTTTCCTGCGCCGCGTATGGTCGCTGGACCCGAGCCGCCGTGATCTGTCGACCCCGCGCCAGGCCTATGCCGATTTCAATATCGTCACCGAGCGCTACCCGAACAGCCGTTATGCCGCCGATGCGCGCCAGCGCATGGTCGAACTGCGCGACGTGTTCGCCCAGCATGAGCTGGACGATGCCCTGTACTACGCGCGCCGTGGCGCCTGGGTGTCGGTGGTTGGCCGCGCCAACTACCTGCTGGAAACCTACCCGCAGAGCGCCTTCCAGTACGACGCAGTGGCGCTGCTCGGCGAGGCCTACACCCATCTGGGCAACAAGACCCTGGCCGACGACGCCCGCCGCGTGCTGCAGCTGAACCAGCCGGAGCATCCGTGGCTGGCCGGCAACTGGCCGAAGTACCCGTGGATGATCCGCAAGCTGAACCCGTTCGCGGGTGAGCGCTCGGTGGCCACCGGCCAGAGCAACGCCACGATGAACCGCGGCAAGTAAGCGGTTGCCGTAATGGTGGTGATGGAAAGGGGCCTTTGGGGCCCCTTTCTTGTTTTTGGGCTCTGGAAGTTGGTTCCTTTGGCTTCGCATGGGCTTGCTTGCTGGAAGCCTGCCCTCACACCCCCTCTGCCTCCGGGAGACGGCTCACACGGCGTCGACTGCTAGCGCACTAGCCCCTCTCCCGTTTACGGGGGAGGGGTTGGGGTGACGGCAGCTCCAAAGCTCCTGCCACCCTCTCAACATCACCCCCATCTCAAAAATAAAAATGCCACCGACAACATCGGTGGCAAAGAGAGAGATGAACCGGTGTTTTCTTGTGGCCCCATCCTGCTCTCGCAACATGTAGAGAATTTGTCGAAAACGCGTTGGGTTGCGCAATTCAGCTGACCAACCACCATCGGCCGGCGTGCTCCAACGATACGAGGCCGGGACCGCAGCCTGGGCCGATCAACCCACGCCTTGCCCCTCGCCGGACAAGCTGAAGGGGCCTTTCGGCCCCTTCCCTGTACAAGCTGCCAGCCGCAGAACGCTCAGCCGCGATAACCGTTGGTGATGGGATAGCGGCGCTCGCGGCCAAAAGCGCGCCGTGACACCTTCGGCCCCGGTGCAGCCTGATGCCGCTTCCATTCACTGATCCGCACCAGCTTCAGCACCCGATCCACCACTTCTGGCGCATAACCCGCGTTGACGATGTCTTCGCGCGACTGCTCCTGGTCGATGTAGCGGTACAGGATGCCATCCAGCACATCGTAGGCAGGCAGCGAGTCCTGGTCGGTCTGGTTGTCGCGCAGCTCGGCCGAGGGCGCGCGCGCGATCACCGCAGGCGGAATCACCGGCGCCCCACCCACCGTATTGCGCCACTTGGACAATCCGTAAACTTCCGTCTTGTACAGGTCCTTCAACGGCGCATAGCCACCGCACATGTCGCCGTAGATGGTGGCGTAACCCACCGCGTATTCGCTCTTGTTGCCGGTGGTCAGCAGCAGTCCACCAAACTTGTTGGCCAAGGCCATCAGGATCACGCCACGACTGCGCGACTGCAGGTTTTCTTCGGTCACATCCGCCACCTGGCCTTCAAACATCGCCGACAGCGACTGCATCAGGCCCTGGAAGGCCGGTTCGATCGGCACCGTCTCCAGCTTCACGCCCAGCGCACGGCACTGCTCCACTGCCAGATCATTGGACAGGTCAGCGGTATAGCGCGACGGCAGGCTGACAGCAGTGACGTTGTCAGCCCCCAATGCATCCACCGCCAGCGCCAGTACCAACGCCGAGTCGATGCCACCTGACAGGCCCAACCAGACCTTGCTGAAGCCGTTCTTGCCGCAATAGTCCTGGATGCCGCGGGTGACCGCGCGCCAGGCCAATGCATCCATGCTCTCATCGCCATCGTCGATCCAGCGCAGCGGCATGAAGCTGCGCGCGGCGACGTTGTACTCGACCACCAGCATTTCTTCGGTGAAGGCCACGGCCGCCGGATGCACGGTGCCGTCGCCATCGGCCACGACCGACGCGCCATCGAACACCACCGCATCCTGGCCACCGACGGTGTTGACGTAGGCGATGGCGACGCCGGTTTCGCGACTGCGCTCGGCCAGCAGCGCATCGCGCTGGGCGTGCTTGCCACGTTCGTACGGCGATGCGTTGGGCACCAGCACCAGTTCCGCACCGGCCTTGACGGTGGCAGCCAGCGGCTCGGGGAACCACAGGTCCTCGCAGATCACCAGTCCCAGCTTCACGCCATTGACCTCGAACACGCAGTTGCCACCGTCCGGATCCACATCGAAGTAACGTCGCTCGTCGAACACGGCGTAGTTGGGCAGCTCACGCTTGCGGTAGGTGTTGGCGATCGCGCCATCGCGCAGCACGCTGGCGGCGTTGTAGACCACCGCACCGGCGCTCTGTGGCCAGCCCACCACGGCGACGATGCCCTGCACTTCTGCCGCGACCCGCGCCAATGCCTGCTCGCAACTGCGCAGGAAACCCGGCCGCATCAGCAGGTCTTCCGGCGGATAGCCGCTGACGGCCAGTTCCGGGAACAGCACCACATCGGCACCGTACTCGTCACGCGCCTCCTGCATCAGTTCGATGATGCGATCTGCGTTGCCGTCCACGTCCCCGACCGGGAAATCGAACTGTGCCAGGGCGATGCGTAGCGATTCGGACATATCAACAACCTTCTGCTTGGCCCCGCACCCTGCGGGGGCTTGGTGTTGCCAACGCCGCGCGCAGGATGCTTTCGCGGACCGCGGCAGTGTGGCTCAGAGCCTCATTATTCCAGAAGCGCAGCACGCGGTAGCCGTTACGTTGCAGGAAGGCATCGCGGCGGAGGTCATCGGGATCGGTTGCGTGCTGGCTGCCATCCAGTTCGATCACCAGCTTGTGCGCCAGGCAGACGAAATCCCCAACGTACGGCCCGATTGGGTGTTGCCGCCGGAACTTGGAGCCGACCAGGTGGCGCCCCTGAGGAAGTACCAGATGCGGTGTTCGGCATCGGTCATGCGCCGGCACAGGGCACGGGCGCTGTTGGTTTTGCTGCCTTCGCGCATGGGAGTCTCCTTGGTTGGGAGACGATTGCTTGGCGGAGCGTTGGCTGGAATCGGGGGAAACGGCTTTTTGGATGGAGAGATTTCCGCTTTTTGACCCTGCCAGGGAGGTGGCGGAAAGCGAAGACGAAGGCAAAGACAAAGGCAAAAGCTTGCCCTCACCCCTCCCCCTCTCCCGCAGGCGGGAGAGGGGAAAGCAACTGCAACAGCGAGGAGCAGAGCCAAGGCCCAAAAACAAGAAAGGCCACCCGAAGGTGGCCTCTCTCGAATCACTGAAGCGCAGTCTTACTTGACCAGCTTCGCGATGGCAGCGCCCAGGTCGCCCGGCGAACGGACGGTGACAACGCCAGCAGCTTCCATCGCTGCGAACTTGCCCTCAGCCGTGCCCTTGCCGCCCGATGCGATCGCACCAGCGTGGCCCATGCGCTTGCCGGCTGGAGCCGAGGCGCCTGCGATGAAGCCGACAACCGGCTTCTTCACGAACTGCTTGATGTACTCGGCACCGGCTTCTTCAGCGTCGCCGCCGATTTCGCCAACCATGATGATGCCTTCGGTCTGCGGGTCTTCGTTGAACAGCTTCAGGCAGTCAACGAAGTTCAGGCCGTTGATCGGATCGCCGCCGATACCGATGCAGGTCGACTGGCCCAGGCCCACTTCCGTGGTCTGCTTGACCGCTTCATAGGTCAAGGTGCCCGAACGCGACACGATGCCGATCTTGCCCGGCATGTGGATGTGGCCCGGCATGATGCCGATCTTGCACTCGCCCGGGGTGATCACGCCGGGGCAGTTCGGCCCGATCAGCACGGTGTCCGGATGCGAACGGGTCAGCACGTTCTTGACGCGCAGCATGTCCAGCACCGGGATGCCTTCGGTGATGCAGACGATGACCTTGATGCCGGCAGCAGCGGCTTCCAGGATCGCGTCAGCCGCGTACGGCGGCGGCACGTAGATGACCGAAGCATTGGCGCCAGTGCTCTGCACGGCATCGGCCACGGTGTTGAACACCGGCAGGTCGATGTGGGTGGTACCACCCTTGCCCGGGGTCACGCCGCCGACAACCTGGGTGCCGTACTCGATCATCTGAGTGGCGTGGAAGGTGCCCTGCTGGCCGGTAAAGCCCTGCACGATCACCTTGGTGTTCTTGTTGATCAAAACTGACATTGGATTTCCTTCGGTGTCGGATCAGGCGGCGTTCTTGACAGCTTCAACGATCTTCTTGGCGCCATCGTTGATGTTGTCAGCCGGGATGATGGCCATGCCGCTGTCACGCAGCAGCTGCTTGCCTTCTTCCACGTTGGTGCCTTCCAGGCGCACCACCACCGGAACCTTGACGCCCACTTCCTTCACGGCAGCGATGATGCCTTCGGCAATCATGTCGCAGCGGACGATGCCGCCGAAGATGTTGACGAAGATGCCTTCGACCTTGTCCGAGGACAGGATCAGCTTGAAGGCTTCAATGACGCGCTGCTTGTTGGCACCGCCGCCCACGTCCAGGAAGTTCGCCGGCTCGCCGCCGTTGAGCTTGATGACGTCCATGGTGGCCATGGCCAGGCCTGCGCCGTTGACCATGCAGCCGATGTTGCCGTCCATGGTGACGTAGTTGATGTCCAGCTCCGAAGCGATCACTTCGGTCGGGTCTTCCTGGGTCTTGTCGCGCATGGCGACCAGGGCCTTCTGGCGGAACGCGGCGTTGTCGTCGCTGTCGAACTTGCCGTCCAGCGCGTACAGGTTGCCGTCGTCCAGGATGGCCAGCGGGTTGATTTCAACCAGCGCCAGGTCCTTTTCGTTGAACAGGCGGTACAGGTTGACCATGATGCTGGCGAACTGGCCAGCCTGCTTGGCGGTCAGGCCCAGTTTGAAGCCGAAATCACGGCCGTGGTAACCCTGCACGCCTTCAACGAAATCAACGTTGAGCGAGTGGATCAGCTCCGGGGTCTCGGCAGCAACCTGCTCGATCTCCACGCCGCCTTCCGAAGAAGCGATGTAGGTGATGGTCTTGGTGCCACGGTCAACCAGCACCGACAGGTACAGCTCCTTGACGATCTCACCGGCGGTGGTCACCAGCACCAGGTTGACCGGCAGCTCGACGCCTGCGGTCTGGTAGGTAGCCATCTTGGTGCCGAGCATCTTGGCCGCAGCCGCCTTCACGTCGTCGGTGGTCTTGCAGAACTTGACGCCGCCAGCCTTGCCGCGGCCGCCAGCGTGGATCTGAGCCTTGACCATCCAGGGGCCCTGGCCCAGCGACTGGGCAGCAGCTACAGCCTCGTCCGGGGTCGCAGCGACCTTGCCGGCCGGGACCGGGATGCCGTATTCGGCAAGCAGTTGTTTTGACTGGTACTCGTGGAAATTCATGCGTCACCGTGGGAATAGGAACGACCGCACACATCTCCTCGGGCCCCGGCTTGGGGGCGCCGGCAAGGACTGCGGCGGGCCCACTATTGTGGCCGAGCCAGCGCCGGGGCGCAAAGAAGTCTGTACAAATGACCAAGTACGGCATGTTTTCTGGCTATTTTTCAGCAACTTGCCTCTGAATAGGGGACGCCGCGCGCGTGTCGTGCAGCAGCCCGTGCGCACCTATACTTGGCGGGTTAACGCTTGGATAGGAGTTCCGGCTTGGCCCCCAGCACTTCGCTCATCGACCGCATCGAATCGATCCCGCGTCGCGAGCTGTACTTCTTCGCCCTGTACCGGGTGCTGATCGCCACCCTGCTGGCCGCGCTGGTCTTCAGCCCGCTGACGCCCTTCGCTGGCGAGGCGCACCAGCTGCAGCTGGCGGAAGCCGTCACGATCCTCTATCTGCTGGTAGCACTCGCGCTACTGGCCTGGGGCCGCAACGAACGTTGGCTGCAACCGATCGTGTTCGGCAGCCTGTTGGTCGACATCACCGCCGCCACCCTGCTCAGCCATGCCCTGCCCGGGGCCAGCGCCGGCATCTCGATGTCGCTGCTGTTCAATATCGCTGCCGCTGGCCTGCTGCTGCCGCTGTCGCGTGCAATGCTGATTGCCCTGCTGGCCTGCGCGGCAACTATTGCCGAGTACATCTGGCAGATGCTGGAAGGCGGCCAGAACACCCGCACCCTGGCGGAGCTGGCGATGTTCGCCACCAGCTATCTGGCACTTACCTTCATCGCCTACCAGATCGGCAACCGCTCCCGCCGTACCCAGCAGTTGGCCGATCAACGCGGCGCCGAAGTAGCCAACCTGTTCGAAGTGAATGAACTGATCATCCGACGCATGCGTACCGGTGTGCTGGTAGTGGATACCAATGGCCAGATCACCTTGGCCAACGAGGCGGCGACGGCCCTGCTGGGCGATATGGAGGGGGCACTGGCTACCGAACGCGTCGCCTTGAACATCGCATCGCCTGAACTGGCGCGGCGCCTGCAACGCTGGCGCAATGGCTGGCATGAAGACGAACAACCGCTGCAACTGGCCCCGGAGCAGGCCGAAGTACTACCGCGCTTCGCGCGCCTGCTGGCCGACAGCGACATGTCGCTGATCTTCCTGGACGACACCACCGTCGTCTCACGCCGGGCCGAATCACTGACCCTGTCCACCCTTGGCCGCTTCTCGGCCAGTCTGGCCCATGAGATCCGCAATCCATTGGCAGCCATCAACTACGCCACCCAGCTGTTGGAGGAATCCGAGGACATAGGCGAGGCCGATCGGCGCCTGTTGCAGATCATCCATCAGCAGTGCCACCGCACCAATGGCATCGTCGAGAGCGTGCTGGCCTTGGCCCGACGCGAACGGGCAAATCCCGAGAACCTCGACCTGGCCGCGTTCGTGCGCCGCTTCGTCATCGAGTATCGGCAGACCCTGTCGCTGGAGAACGACAGCCTGGAAGCGGTGATCCGCGAGCCCTCGGTGATGGCGATGATCGACCCCCGACACCTGCACCAGGTGCTGACCGCACTGGTCCACAACGCCCTCAAGTATGGACGGGTGGCCGATGAGCCGGCCCGCATCCGCATCCGCGTCGCCTCGGCCGAACGCAATGCGGTCATCGACGTGATGGACCGTGGCCCCGGCATCCCCGATGCCATCGCTACCCAGCTGTTCCGGCCGTTCTACACCACCTCCGAACACGGCACCGGGCTGGGCCTGTACATCGCCCGTGAGCTTTGCCGGGCCAACCAGGCCCAGCTGGACTATGTGTCCATTCCCGCTGGCGGCGCCTGCTTCCGGCTGACCCTGAGCATCCCGAAAACCGCCTTCGCCCGCAGTCAGCGCCAATGAACCGTTTTTCGATGCAATCGTTTGTAGACATACCGCTACCTCGGCTATCGTTCCATTCATGAACGCAACACATAGCGCCCTGATCGTCGATGACGAACGCGACATCCGTGAGCTGCTGGTCCTTACCCTTGGCCGCATGGGCTTGCGGATCAGTACCGCCGCCAACCTCGCCGAGGCCCGGGAACTGCTGGCCAGCAATCATTTCGACCTGTGTCTGACCGATATGCGCCTGCCCGACGGCAACGGCATCGAGCTGGTCACTGAAATCACCCGCGACCACCCAGCCACCCCGGTAGCGATGATCACCGCCTTCGGCAGCATGGATCTGGCGGTGGAGGCCCTGAAAGCGGGCGCCTTCGATTTCGTCAGCAAGCCTGTGGACATCAATGTGCTGCGCGGCCTGGTCCGACACGCCATCGAGTTGAACAACGCTGCGCGCCCCAGCACGCCCCCTCCGCCGGAAAGCGCCACCCGGCTGCTTGGCAGCTCGCCGGCAATGGATGAGCTGCGCGCCACCATCGGCAAGGTCGCCCGCAGCCAGGCCCCGGTCTACATCCTGGGTGAATCCGGCGTGGGCAAGGAACTGGTCGCCCGCACCATCCACGACCAGGGCGCGCGCGCAGCCGGACCGTTCATTCCGGTCAACTGCGGCGCCATCCCCAGTGAATTGATGGAAAGCGAGTTCTTCGGCCATCGCAAGGGCAGCTTCACCGGCGCCCATGCCGACAAGCCAGGCCTGTTCCAGGCCGCCAGCGGCGGCACCCTGTTCCTGGATGAAGTGGCCGAACTGCCATTGCAGATGCAGGTCAAGCTGCTACGCGCGATCCAGGAAAAATCGGTACGCCCGGTAGGCGCGGCCACCGAAGTCACCGTGGACGTGCGCATCCTTTCTGCCACCCACAAAGACCTGGGTACGCTGGTACAGGACGGCCGCTTCCGCCACGACCTGTACTACCGCATCAACGTCATCGAACTGCGGGTACCACCGCTGCGCGAACGCCGCGGCGACCTGCCACAGCTGGCCAGCACCATCTTGAACCGCCTGGCACAGCAGCAAGGCCAGAAACCCCCGCAACTGGCAGCTTCGGCGCTTGAAGCCCTGGATGCCTACTCCTTTCCCGGCAACGTACGCGAACTTGAGAACATCCTCGAGCGCTCGCTGGCGCTGGCTGACAGCGACCGCATCGACGCTGGCGACCTGCGTCTGCCGCAGCCGCAAAGCGCAACGCCGCGTGCTCCCAGCAGCGAAGCCCCAACACCGCTTGTCGCTGTCGAAGAAGCCGTTGTCGATATCGACCCCGCCAGCTCCGCCCTGCCCTCCTACATCGAACAGATGGAGCGCACGGTGATCCAGAAGGCACTGGAAGAGAACCGCTGGAACAAGACCAAGACTGCCGCCCAACTGGGCATCACCTTCCGTGCGCTGCGCTACAAGCTGAAAAAGCTGGGCATGGAATAAGGCCGGCACCCAGAACCCAGGTAGAGCCGAGCAATGCTCGGCTGAGGCCTTACCAGCAATCCTGACCGTAGAGCCGAGCCATGCTCGGCTGGGGCCTTACCGATAACCCTCATGTAGTGGGGGGGGGGCGGGGGGGGGGGGGGGGGGGGGGGGGGCCCCCCCCCCCCCCCCGGGCGGGCCCCGCCCCCCCCCCCCCCGGGG
>NZ_JBRREH010000038.1:0-42677 GCF_056760175.1 Stenotrophomonas sp. STEN021
CCCCGCCCCCCCCCCCACCCCGCCCCCCCCCCCCCACCGCGCGCGCGACCCCCGGCGGGGCGCGGCCGCCCCCCCCCCCCCCGCTCCTACAAAAAGCCGAATTCGGAATCAGCTGGGTTGCCCGCCGGCCCCGGCTTCCTACCACTTGAACAGCACCAGGCTCACCGCGATGGTCGCCATGCCGATCACCAGCCCGTAAACGGTCTCGTGGCCCTGGGCGTAGCGCTTGGCGGCCGGCAACAGTTCATCCAGCGCCAGAAATACCATGATGCCGGCGATCAGCCCGAACACTGCGCCGAAGGTGGCCGGGGACAGGGCGTCCGCCAGCAGGAAGTAGCCGATGGCGGCGCCGACCGGCTCGGCCAGGCCCGACAGCAGGCTGGCGCCGAAAGCATAGGACTTGCGCCCAGTGGCCAGGTACACCGGAACGGCGATGGCGATGCCTTCGGGGATGTTGTGGATGGCGATGGCAAAGGCCAGTGGCAGGCCGACCGAGGGGCTTTCCAGGGTGGCGAAGAAGGTGGCGAGGCCTTCCGGGAAGTTGTGCGCGGTGATGGCGATGGCGCTGAGCAGGCCGACCCGGCGGATCTGCGTGTGGCTGTGGTCGTGGAAGGCCGGGTCCTGCTTGTCCAGGCTGTCGTGCGGGTTCGGCACCAGGTGGTCGATCAACACCACCAGCAGCACGCCGCCGAGGAACCACAGGGTGCCATAGGTGTAGCCGAGGCGGTCGCCATAGGCCTGGGCGAACGAGCTGATCGATTTGTTCAGGATCTCCGACAGCGAGACGTAGACCATCGCGCCGCCGGCAAAGGCCAGCCCGAACGCCAGCAGGCGCGGGTTCGGGCGTTTGGAAAACAGGACCAGCAGGCTGCCGACGGCGGTGGCCAGGCCGGCAGCGAGGGTCAGGCTGAACGCAAGCCAGAGGTTGTCACCAGGGATCGCGTGCATGCGCGCAGGCCGTTGTTGGCTCAGCCGCCGCGGCGCGCGCGCTCTTCAATGGCGAAGCACTCATTTGGCTTCGGGTCCGGCGGGTTGAAGCTGACCGGTACCTGGATGGTGGTGGGTACCGGTTGGCCGTTGCGGGTGGCCGGGTTGAACTTCCATTCGCGCACGCGGCGCGCGGCGGAGTCGTCCAGCTGGCTGTTGCCGCTGCTGGTGACCAGCGAAACCTCGGTAGGCGTGCCCTGCGGGCCAACTACCACGCGAAGTACGCTCTTGCCGCCAACGCCGGTACAGGCCAATTCGGCCGGGTAGTCCGGCGGCGGGGTCTGTACGGCAGCCACTTCGGTCGGGGCGATGACCGGTGCGTCCGGTTGATTGGAGGAGTTGCAGGCGCTCAATGTGGCCACGGTGCCCAATGCAGCGAACAGCAGACGCAGGTTCATGTCATTGCTCCGTTAGTGCGGATGCCTTGGCGGCACAGATGAAGTCGTTTTCGCTCAGTCCGCCCACATCGTGGGTGGAAAAGCGCACAACGGCACGGTCGTAGTGCACGCCCAGGTCGGGGTGGTGGTCTTCGCGATGCGCAACCCAGGCCAAGGCGTTCACGAAGGCCATGGTGCCGTGGTAGTTGTCAAAGCGGAATGTACGGGTCAGGGCCTGGCCATTCTCGGCCAGCTCCCAGCCCGGCACCTGCGGCAGCAGCTCGGCAACGCGGGCCTGGCTCAGGCGATATTCGCTGCCCCGGCGCGGGCTGCAGTGCGCTTGTGCCAGCGGGATGAGATCAGGGGCCATGCATACCTCCATAACAGGTGACTGAACTGTGCCGACCTTGGAATCACTGTCCCATCGGTGGCAACCAAGACACGGCTAGAATACCCGCATGATCCAGATCTCAGATACCGCCCAAACGCATTTCCGCAAGTTGATCGAACGCGAGGCCGTGCCCGGGATGGGCGTGCGCCTGAGCGCGATGGACCCCGGAACCCCGAGCGCAGACGCGCGCCTTGAATTTGCCGAGCCGGCTGACCTGCTCGGTGATGAGTGGGCCGTGGACTGCGATGGCTTCACCTTGTATGTCGCCGCCACCAGCGTGGCGTGGCTCGATGGCGCCGAGATCGACATCGTCACCCAGGCTGCCGGTACCCAGCAGCTGACCATCAAGGCACCCAAGATCAAGGGCGAAGCCCCGGGTGATGCAGCGTCCATCGTCGAGCGTGTGCGTTGGGTGATTGAAAACGAAATCAATCCGCAGCTGGCTTCGCATGGCGGCCGTGTTGCGGTGCAGGAAGTGTCCGCCGACGGCGTGGTATTGCTGCGCTTCGGCGGTGGCTGCCACGGCTGTGGCATGGCCGATGTGACCTTGAAGCAGGGGATCGAAAAGACCTTGATGGGCCGGGTGCCGGGCATCACCGCCGTGCGTGATGCCACCGACCACGAAACCGGTCAGGCCCCGTATATTCCGCGCGACGGCGCGGGCTGAGCCGCTGCCACGCATGCCGGTGACATCGGTTACCGAGCTGATCAATCTGCTGGCCTCGCGCCGGCAGACCAGCATCCTGCACGATCGCCGCACCGGCATGCCGTACAGCTGGAGCAACTGGCTGCGCACGCGTGTCTCCAAGGGGCTTTCCGCCTTTGTCGATGCCGATGCCGCCGAAGCCATGGCGGCGCGGCCACCGCGACCTCGCGCGGGTGTACCTGCACGGTTGCCGCTGTGGCAACACATCGTGTTGCTGTTCTGGAATGGAGGCGAAGCGCCGCCGCGCGATCAGCGTGGCCTGCGTTGGTTTGCCGGTTTCTTCAGTGCCGGCCTGCATGTGTTGTTCGCGCTGCTGTTGCTGTGGGTGGCGTTGGTGCGCAGCAATGTGCCCGAACCGAACGCCGAAGAAGGCGAGCGCGTGCAGGTGGAGTATGTCGGGCGCGGTACGCCGGACGAGGAGGGCGGTGGTGCGCCGCAAGCAGCTGAAGCGGGGGGCGTGCAGGCAGCCGTAGCTGCGCAGTCTGGCGCAGCGTCTGCTGAGCCATCAGTACCTGCGGCTCAGGAATCGATTGAAGTCCCGGCTGCGAGCGCATCGCAGGCCAATGTGGCGGCTGCTGCCGAGCCAATATTCGAGCCCGAGTCGATGCAGGTTGATGCATCCAAACCTGTGCCGGAGCCGCCAACCGCCAGCGAGCAACCGCTGCAGGTGACGGAGACAAGCCAGCCGACCAGTGAGTTCGTGGTGCCTCCCGCCACGGTGAAGGCACCTGTGTTGCGCAACGGCCAAGCGCAAGTGCGCGAGCGCACCATCGAAACGGCACTTGATCGTCCGCAGCCAACTCAGGCGTTGCGCAAGCCTGCCGAAGTTTCGGTACAGCTGCGTACTACCCAGGTGCAGGTGCGCGAACGCCAGATCGAAGTGGCCACACAGCAACCGATAGCGGTGAGCCAGCCACAGGCGCGTGAAACACAGGTGCAGATCCGCACGCCGGTGCTTGGCGTGCGTGAGCGCCAGATCGAAACCGCAACGCAGGAATCGGTGGCGATGGCCACGCTGCCATCGCGCGCTGCCCAGGTAGAAGTGAAGACGCCGACGATGACGGTGCGTGAGCGTGCAGTGCCCGGTGTTCCAGACAAGCCCGCCGCACAGGCGGCGACGTCTCCAGCTGCGGCGACGCAGGCATCAAGCAGTGCGGCGGCAGCCAGTGCATCGGCCAGCCCGTCGCGCGCTGGTGGGCAAGCGGTGGCCAATCCGAATCCGCGCGCTGGGACCAGTGCGGGTGCAGGCCCGAAGCCGGAAGATCGCAGCGGCGGTTGGGCGGCACCTAACCGTGGCGATGATTGGGGTGCAGCGCAACGCCAGGTTGCCGGTAGCGCTGGCGGTCAGGCTGACAAAGGTACGGGGCTGTTCAATGCCGATGGCAGCGTAAAACTGGGCGGCAACGAGGGGCTGGGTCAGGACGCTGCCAAGCGCGGTGCGCCGGGCGGTGATGCCGACACCTGGAGCCGCGAGCGCATTGCCGAGTCCGGCACCTGGCTCAAGCGCCCGCCTTACGACTACACACCAACCTCGTTCGACAAGTACTGGGCGCCGAACGAATCGCTGCTGGCTGAGTGGGTGCGCAAGGGCATCAAGAGTGTGGAGATTCCGATCCCGGGCTCGAAGAGCAAGATTTCCTGCGTGGTTTCGATGCTGCAGTTCGGTGGTGGCTGTGGCCTGACCAACCCGAACATGCAGGAGCAGCCAGCAGAGGCGCGCCCGCCACCGGATATCCCGTTCAAGAAAGAGCTGCAGGAAGACAACGGCAGTCGTTGATGGCTTCCCGCGTGCCGGTGGTTCTTGTGGGAGCGGCGTAAGCCGCGAAGCTCGTACCGTATCAGATGGCGCATTTGCCTGCGGTTTCGGCAATGCCAGCTTCGCGGCTTACGCCGCTCCTACAAAACCAGTGCCAGGCGCATCGCGTGAGCGCGGGTCAATTACAACAAAGCCGCCCGAGGGCGGCTTTGTTGTGTCAGTGCGGTGCCTCGATGGTTGCCCTCAATCCACGCCGTGCAGGTCGCGCAACTGGCTGGGGCGCGAGCCGAAGTAGGCAGCCAGATCGGCGATGTCCTGGTCGCTGAGCTTCTGTGCCTGCGGCGTCATCAGCATGTGGTCGCGGGTGCTGGCACGGTAGGCCTGCAGTGCGTGGGCGAGGTAGTCACCGTATTGGCCGCCGAGCTTGGGATAGGTTGGGTCGATGGGGTTGTTGCCGTCGGCGCCGTGGCAGTCGATGCAGCTCTGCCCGGTGGCCTTGCCCTTTGCTGCTGCCAGGTGCTCACCGGCGGCGATGCGGCCGGTGGGCAGGCCAGCGGAGGAGCTGGAGCCGTGTTCACCGCTGGCATGGCCGGGATCGGCCGCGGATTTGCTGCTGGACTCGACCTCCGACTGCGTACAGGCAGCCAGACCCATGGCGGCGAACAGGGCGATGGACAAACGCAGTGCGTGCGTGGCTTTCGTCATGGTCGGCGCTTATTTGAGGGTGGACAGGTAGGCGGAGAGATCAGCAATGTCCTGCGGGCTGAAACTCATCGATTGCGCCTGCATCGTCGGATGCTTGCGCTTGCCTTCGCGGTATTCGGTAAGCGCCTGGGTCAGGTATTGCGGCGACTGCCCGCCGATCTTCGGTACGCGGTAGCTGGGGTAGGCGTTCTTGTAGCCGGTGATGCCGTGGCAGCCCTGGCAGGTATAGGCCAGGGTTCGGCCAGTGGCGGCATTGCCCGTGCTGGCTGGTGCCGGTGTGGCGGCGGGGGCAGCAGCGGCGGGGGCGACGGCGGGTGTAGCAGACTGCGGATCAGCTTGGGCGGCCCCGAGGGTCAGGGCAAAAGCCAGAGCGAAACAAGCGGCGAGCGGCTGCGAGCGCATGGTTTCCTTATCCGGTGAGCGGGTCTGGGGTTCCGCCGTGGGATACGGAACGGGCCGAGTATAGCCCGCGTATTTACCCGTTCGGAACAGGCACTTGGATGCTGCAATGCGGTAGGCAGAAGCAAAGGTGCAGGTACCCATGACTTTCGGGGCATGGTGTAGGCGTGGGGTGGTGCAATACTTTGCTACAACACCTGCCTACGCATCCCCAGGGACAAGACGATGTCGCGACTTTTCACTCTGCACGCCCGCACCGGAAGCTGCGCTGCTGCACTCCTGATCACCACTTCCCTGTTGCTCGGCGGTTGCAAGGCCGGTGGTGAGGAAGCCAAGGCCAAGACGCCGGATGAACAGAAGGCCAGTGACGCCGTACCGGTGGAAGTGGCCAAGGCCGAGCGCCGTGCCATTGCCGCCAGCTATACCGGTACTGCCGCACTGGAGCCGCGCGCTGAATCGCAGGTGGTCGCCAAGACTTCCGGCGTGGCGCTGGCGGTGCTGGTCGAGGAAGGCCAGCAGGTGCGCGCCGGGCAGCCCCTGGTTCGGCTGGACCCGGATCGTGCGCGCCTGAGCGTGGCACAAAGCGAGGCGCAGATGCGCAAGCTGGAGAACAGCTATCACCGCGCCGAGAAGCTGGTGCAGCAGCAGCTGGTCAGTGCTGCCGATGTGGACCAGCTGCGTTATGACCTGGAGAACGCGCGGGCGATGTACCGGATGGCGACGCTGGAATTGTCCTACACGACGGTGGTCGCGCCGATCAGCGGAGTGGTCGCCTCGCGCGAGATCAAGCCGGGCAACTTCGTGCAGATCAATTCGCCGATCATCCGCATCGTCGACAGTGCCCAGCTGGAAGCCACCCTCAATGTGCCCGAGCGCGAGATCGCCAAGCTCAAGCCGGGCCAGGCCGTGTCGCTGCAGGTGGACGCGCTGCCGGGCAAGCCGTTCACCGGTACGGTGGACCGCGTTGCGCCGGTGGTCGACAACGGCACCGGCACCTTCCGCGTGGTGACCACGTTCACCGGTGAAGACGCATTGCAGGCCGGTATGTTCGGCCGCCTGAGCATCAACTACGACCAGCGCGCCGATGCGTTGGTGGTGCCGCGCACCGCACTGTTGGAAGACGGCGGCAAGCCTGCAGTCTATGTGGTGCGTGACGGCAAGGCCGTGCGCACCGAGCTGGCCCTGGGTTACGACGATGCAGGCTTCATCGAGGTACGCAACGGTCTGAAGCAGGGTGATGAAGTCGTCATCGCCGGCAAGGCAGCACTGCGTGAAGGCAGTGCGGTGCAGGTGATCGGCAAGGAGAAGGCGGTCGCCGCGGCGGCCAAGGCGCCGGCAGCTGCACAGGCGACCAAGCAATGAGCGACCACGGACCGTCGGCTTCCGGCGGTGGCTTCGATCTGATCGAGTTCGCCACCCGCCGCCGCGTCACCATCGCGATGATGACGCTGACCCTGGTGTTGTTTGGCCTGATCTCACTGTCCAGCCTGAAGGTCGAACTGCTGCCGGACCTGAGCTATCCCACCCTGACCGTGCGTACCGATTACGAAGGTGCGGCGCCTGCCGAGGTGGAAACCCTGATTTCGCAGCCGGCCGAAGAAGCGCTGGGCATCGTCAAGGGCCTGCGCAAGCTCAAGTCGATCTCGCGCACCGGGCAAAGCGACGTGGTGCTGGAGTTCGCCTGGGGCACGGACATGCAGCAGGCTGGGCTGGACGTGCGCGACAAGATGGAAACGCTGCAGCTGCCGCTGGAGGCCAAGCCGCCGGTACTGTTGCGCTTCAATCCGTCCACTCAGCCGATCATGCGGCTGGCGCTGTCGTCCAAGCAGGAAGCCGGCAACGACGCCGATGCCGTGCGCCGCCTGATGGAACTGCGTCGTTACGCCGATGAAGACCTCAAGCGCAAGCTGGAGCCGGTCAGCGGTGTGGCTGCGGTCAAGGTCGGCGGTGGTCTGGAAGACGAGATCCAGGTTGATATCGATCAGCGCAAGTTGGCTGCTCTCGGTCTGTCGTTGGACACGGTGATCCAGCGTCTGCAGCAGGAGAACGTCAACCTGTCCGGCGGTCGTCTGGAAGAAGGCTCGCAGCGTTACCTGGTGCGTACCGTCAACCAGTTCGCCACGGTCGAGCAGATGCGCGAGATGCTGCTGACCACGGCCAGTGGCTCCAGCACCGCCAGCTCGGCCGGTGAGAATCGTCAGCTCATGTCCGCCATCCTCGGTAGTAGCGATCCCAATGTGATCGCGGCGATGCGCAGTGACGGCAGCAGCAGCGCGCCCAGCGTGCGCCTGAAGGACGTGGCGGAAGTACGCCAGGGCTACAAGGAACGCGAAGCAGTGATCCGCGCTGCTGGCCATGAAGCGGTTGAACTCGCTGTCTACAAGGAGGGCGACGCGAATACCGTTTCGACTGCTGATGCGCTGGAAGCGAAGTTGGAGCAGATCCGCAAGGAAATGCCCAAGGACATCGAGATGACCACGGTCGAGGACCAGTCGGTCTTCATCCGCCATGCCATCAAGGACGTCAAGATCGATGCAGTGATCGGCGGCTTGCTGTCGGTGCTGATCATCTTCCTGTTCCTGCGTGATGGCTGGAGCACCTTCGTGATCTCGCTGTCGCTGCCGATCTCGATCATCGCCACGTTCTTCTTCATGGGCCAACTCGGGCTGAGCTTGAACGTGATGTCACTCGGCGGTCTGGCGCTTGCCACCGGCCTGGTGGTGGATGACTCGATCGTGGTGCTTGAATCGATTGCCAAGGCGCGTGAGCGCGGCATGGGCATTCTGGAGGCGGCGATCAAGGGCACCCGCGAAGTGTTCATGGCGGTGGTTGCTTCGACCCTGACCACGATCGCGGTGTTCCTGCCGCTGGTGTTCGTCGAAGGCATTGCCGGCCAGTTGTTCCGTGACCAGGCCTTGACCGTGTCGATCGCCATCGCGGTGTCGCTGGTGGTGTCGATGACCCTGATCCCGATGCTGAGCGCACTCAAGGGCCGCCCGCCGTTGGAGTTCCCGGCCGAGGACCCGCGTGAGCCGTGGCGCCCCCAGAGCCGCTGGAAGAAGCCGGCTGCCTACGCAGGCCGTGGTATCGGTGCGATGTTCCGATATGGTTTTTACTTCCTGGCCTGGAGCGTGGTGCGGATTTTCCGTGGCATTGCTGCGGTGGTCGGCCCGGTGATGCGCAAGGCCAGTGACCTGGCAATGGCGCCGTATGGCCGCGCTGAGGCGGGTTACCTGCGCGTGCTGCCGGCGGCATTGAAACGTCCGTGGCCGATTCTGGGTTTTGCAACCCTGGCCTTTGGCCTGACCTTGGCAGCCTTGCCGTTGCTGGGTGTGGACCTGCTGCCGCAGCTGGCCCAGGACCGCTTCGAGATGACCGCCAAGCTGCCGCCAGGCACGCCGCTGGCGCAGACCGATGCACTGGTGCGCGAAGTGCAGCGCAAGCATGCTGGCGAAGAAGGCGTGCGCCTGCTGTACGGCGTCTCCGGCACCGGTACGCGACTGGATGCCAGCCCGACCGAGAGCGGCGAGAACATCGGCAAGCTTTCGGTGGTGATGAACGACACCAAGCTGGAACCGGCACTGACCGAAAAGCTGCGCGAAACCATGAAGGCCTGGCCGTCGGCGCAGGTGGATTTCGCCCGCCCGGAACTGTTTGCGCTGTCGCCGCCGCTGGAAATCGAAATCGAGGGCAATAACCTCGAAGACATCCGCGTCGCCGGCAATCGCCTGGCCGGCATGCTGCGCGAGAACCCGCACTACGCCGACGTCAAGTCGACGGTGGAGCAGGGCTTCCCGGAAATCCAGGTGGTGTTCGACCAGGACCGTGCTGCGGCGTTGGGCCTGACCACGCGGCAGATCGCCGATGCGGTGGTCAACAAGGTCAAGGGCAATGTCGCCACCCGCTACAGCTTCCGTGATCGCAAGATCGACGTGCTGGTGCGCGTGCAGGAGTCGGAGCGTTCCTCGGTCAACGACATCCGCCGTCTGATCGTCAACCCGACCGGCGCCAAGGCGATCGAGCTGGGCTCGGTGGCCGACGTCATCGCCACCACCGGCCCCAGCGAAATCCACCGCGCCAACCAGCGCCGCGTGGCGATTGTCTCGGCCAACCTGCGCGATATCGATCTGGGCAAGGCCATCACCGAAGTGCAGAGCATGGTTGCCAAGAATCCGTTGGGCACTGACGTCGGCATGCATATCGGTGGCCAGGGCCAGGAACTGGGTGAGTCGATCCGCTCGCTGCTGTTCGCCTTTGCACTGGCGGTGTTCCTCGTTTACCTGGTGATGGCATCGCAGTTCGAATCGCTGCTGCATCCCTTCGTCATCCTGTTCACCATTCCGCTGGCGCTGGTTGGCGCGGTTGCAGCCCTGCTGCTGGCGCGCTCACCGGTCTCGGTGGTTGTGTTCATCGGCTTGATCCTATTGGTCGGTCTGGTGGTGAAGAACGCCATCATCCTGATCGACAAGGTCAACCAGCTGCGCGAGGAGGGCGTGGCCAAGCGCGAGGCCCTGGTTGAGGGCGCACGTTCGCGTCTGCGGCCGATCATGATGACCACGCTGTGCGCGGTGTTCGGCTTCCTGCCGCTGGCCCTGGCCTTCGGTGAAGGTGCCGAAGTGCGCTCGCCGATGGCGATCACGGTGATCGGTGGCCTGCTGGTCTCGACCCTGCTGACCCTGTTGGTGATCCCGGTGGTGTACGACCTGCTGGACCGCAAGCCGGACGAGTACTACGCCGAACGCGGCCGTCGCGCACGCCAGGCGATGGCCCAGGCCGAGCAGGTGCTGAGCCACGAGCAGGACCCCATTGGCGGCATCAAGGACTGAGCGGATGAATATCACCGAGCTGTCCATCCGCCGCCCTGTCACCACCATCATGTTGTTCGTGTCGATGGTGGTGATCGGCCTGATTGCTGCGTTCAAGCTGCCGCTGGAGTCGGAGCCGGAAGCATCGATCCCGTTCTTCTTCATCGCACTGCCGTATCCGGGGTCGACCCCGGAAGAAGTGGAGCGCAACCTGCTGCGGCCGGTTGAAGAGGCCATCGCCACGATGCCCGGCATCAAGACGATGAACTCGCGTGCCAACGCCGAAGGCGGCCAGATCCAGGTCGAATTCAGCGACTGGAACCGCGACATCGCCATGGCCGCTTCCGAAGCGCGCGAGCGCATTGATGCGGTACGCGACGAGTTGCCGGACGACTTCCGCCGTTATTACGTGCAGCGCTGGAGCACCAGCGACCAGGAAGCGATCAGCCTGCGCCTGAACAGTGCCGAGGACCTGACTGCGCGCGCCGACATGATCGAGCGTGCCATCAAGCAACGCCTGGAGCGTCTGCCCGGCGTGGCCCGTGTTGAAGTGGAAGGCGTTGCCAAGCAGGAAGTGCTGATCGCGCTGGACAAGGACCGCATCAGCGCGCACGGCGTTGCCCTGAATGATCTGGTGCAGAAGCTGCAGGCGGCCAACTTCGCGGTATCGGCCGGGCAGATCACCGAGGACGGCCGCCGCCTGCGCGTGCAGCCCAAGGGTGAGCTGCTGGAAGTGCAGGAGCTGCGCGACCTGCCGGTCAACAATCGTGGTACCCGCCTGTCGGACATCGCTGAGGTCAGCCTGCAACCGCAGCGCATGAGCTATGTGCGGCGCATGGAAGGCAAGCCCAGCGTGGGCGTGGACATCTACAAGGAGCGCTCGGCGAACCTGGTGGACCTGTCGCGCGCTGTGACCAAGGAGGTCGCGCTGTTGGGCGAGGATCCGGCCCTGCGCGGTGTCGACATCGAGATTGCCTGGGATTCAGGCAAGGCCGTCACCAGTTCGCTGCTTGCGCTGGCCGAGGCTGGTGCGATCGGTTTGTTGCTGTCGGTGATCGTGCTGTACGCCTTCCTGCGCCATTGGCCATCAACGCTGATGGTGTCGATGGCGATACCGATCTGTTTCATCATGACCCTGGGCTTCATGTACTTCACCGGTATCAGCCTGAACATCATCTCGATGATGGGCTTGTTGCTGGCGGTCGGCATGCTGGTCGACAACGCCGTGGTGGTGGTGGAGAGCATCTATCAGGAGCGCGAGAAATACCCCGGCAAACCGGAGATGGCATCCATCATCGGTACCCGTCATGTGGCGATCGCGCTGTCGGCCGGTACCTTGTGCCACTGCGTGGTGTTCCTGCCGATGATGTTCGGCGAGAAGAACATCATCACCATCTACCTGACCCAGTTGGCGCTGACCATCTCCTTCTCGTTGCTGGCCTCGTGGCTGGTGGCGGTGAGCCTGATCCCGATGCTGTCGGCGCGGATGAAGACGCCGCCGGCATTGAAGTCGCCATTCATCAGCCGCTTGCAGGAACGCTATGCGCGGATGCTGCGCTGGACCCTGCAGAACCGTGGCTGGAGCGTGGCCGGTATCGTGCTGGTGTCGGTGCTCAGCGTGTGGCCGATGACCCATACCAGTGGTGGTGGCGATGACAATGATCCGGATGAGATCAACATCTTCTACCAATGGAAGGGCTCCTATTCCAAGGAGGAAATGGGCAAGGAAGTGCAGCGGGTCGAGGACTTCGTCAACGCCAACCGCGACGAGTTCAAGATCAAGCGCGTCTACAGCCGTTTTGCCGAACAGGGCTGGGCGCAGACGCGCCTGTACCTGAGCATCGACGACCGCGAGCAGAGCAAGAAGATCGAGGAGGAAGTGCGCAAGGGATTGCCGCAGTCGGCGCGTGCCAAGATCGGTATCGGCTGGCCGGGCGGCATGGGTAGCGACGGTGGCGGGCTGCGTTTCAGCTTGGTTGGTGATTCGAGCCAGACCTTGCGCGAGCTGGCCGACGACATCGTGCCGATCCTGGCGCGCAACCCCAAATTGCGCGACGTGCGTGTGGATGTGGGCGATGCCAATGCCGAGCTGGCGGTGCGGGTCAACCGCGAACGTGCAGCGTCGTATGGCTTCAGTGCCCAGCAGGTGGCGCAGTTCGTAGGCATGGCGCTGCGTGGCTCATCGCTGCGCGACTTCCACCGGGATGATGTTGAGATTCCGGTCAACGTGCGCTTCTCTGGCTCCGAGAGCTATGGCATCGAAGACCTGTCGTCGTTCATGGTGCGCAGCTCCAGTGGCAAGGAGATTCCGTTGCTGGCGATGGTGGATGTCAACGTCAATCCGGCGGCCAACTCCATCCAGCGCTTGAACCGGCAGACCATGCTGCGCATCGAAGCCGGCCTGGCCAAGGACGTGCCGATGGACCAGGCGCGCAAGTCGGTCGAGGAGACCCTGGACCGCGTGCAGTTCCCGCCAGGCTATGGCTATACGTTCAATGGTGCCGGCTTCAACATCAACTTCGACGGCATGGACCAGATGGTGAGTGCGATCTTCATCGCCCTGATCCTGATGGTGGTGATCATGGCGGCGGTGTTCGAGTCGCTGTTGTTCCCGGCTGCGATCATGTCCTGCGTGCTGTTCTCGATCTATGGCGTGTACTGGTTGTTCTGGCTGACCGGTACCGAGATGAACATCATGGCGGTGATCGGCATCCTGGTGCTGATGGGCGTGGTGGTGAACAACGGCATCGTGATGATCGAGCACATCAACAACCTGCGTCGGCGGGGGACGTCGCGCACCGAGGCCTTGATCGAAGGCAGCCGTGAGCGTCTGCGCCCGATCATGATGACGATGGGCACGGCGATCCTGGCGATGGTGCCGATTGCCTTGAACACGACCACGGCCGATGGCATGCCGCCGTATTACCCGATGGCGCGTGCGATTGCTGGTGGTCTGGCGTTCTCGACGGTGGTCAGCCTGCTGTTCCTGCCGACCATCTATGCGTTGCTGGATGATCTTCGTACCGGCACGGCGCGGTTGGTGCGGCGTGCGCGCGGCTTGCCGCCGGTGGAGCAAGCGGTTGTTGTAGAGGGCTGATAGGCTGGAGGCTGGCCGTAGTTGCTGAGTTTGCGAAAAGCGAATGCGACAGCAACGTCAGAAGCAAAAGCTCCCCTCACTCCTACCCCTCTCCCGCAAGCGGGAGAGGGGACAGCCGAAGCGAAAGCCAGAGCCAAAGCCAGAGCCAGAGCCAAAGCCAAAGCCAAAGCCAAAGCCAAAGCCAAAGCAGGCGATCTGGCTTCTGCTGCCGGCGCCGATGAGCCAGCAGCAAATGCCCATGCATGAGAGCCAATCCCCTCTCCCGTTTATGGGGTGAGAGGGGCAGTTTGCGAACCAACGGTTCGCTGCCCATCGAACGCCCTTGCGTCAGCGCAAGGGCCGGGGCGCGGAGCGAGGGTAGGGGTAAGGGCGCTTTTAAGCTTCCAACGCTCTAAAGCCCCAAGGCTTCACCCAGCCAACTTCCCATAAACACTGAAACCGGTCAGCCACAGCCCCAGCATGCTGCCCAAATTGGTCAACATGAAAGTCAGCACAATGCGGGTGACGCGGTTCCTGTACCAGCCCTTGGCGCTTTGCGCATCATCACGCAGTTGCAGGAAGTCCTGATATGTCGGCTTGCGCAGCCGCGTCTCCACCAGCGCCGAAAACGCACCGGTAGGAATGCTCAATCGGAAAGGCTTGAATGGCGCAACCACGATCGCGGTCAGGATGCTCAACGGATGGCTGGCGGCAAGCAGTGCACCAAGACCAGCCAGACCGCCGGTAAACATCGCCCAGGTCAACAGCATGTCGGCACCCATGCCCATGCCGCCCTTCCAGAAGCCAAACCCGATACCACCCAGCACGATGGCCAGAATGCCCAGCGTGATCCATGGGATGTTGCGCTTCTTCGGCACCGATTCCAGCTGCTCGCGCAGCGGGCCGGGGGCATCGGTATCGGTTTCCAGATAGCGGGCCAGGCCGGCAAGGTGACCCGCGCCAACCACCGCCAGCACATTGCGCTGCTCGCTGTTGTGCTCTTCGCGCAGGCGCGTGGCCATGTAGCGGTCACGCTCGCCGATGATGGCCTGATACAGCGCCGGGCTTTCGTTGGCGAATTCGCCGAAGCTCGACTCCAGCATGTCGCCTTGCTTGAGTTTCTCGATCTCGTCTTCGCCGACGTCTTCCGAGGAGAACAGGCCAGCACCCAGTCCCATCACCAGCTTGATCTTGCCGAAGAAACCCAGGCTCTGCGAGGCGCGGCGGAAGGTGAGGCCGACATCGCGGTCGATCAGGTGCACCGGCAGATCGTTGGCCTTGGCCAGTTCCACTGCGCGCTTCAGTTCGGCACCGGGCTCGATGCCCAACTGCTCGGCGAGCCGGCGCTGGTACGCAGCCAGCGCGAGGTTGGCGGCAAACAGCGCCACGCGGCCCTTGCGGATCACCTCGACCAGATCGAGCTGCGCCAAGGCGTTCGGATTGGTCAATGCCTGCAGGCGTTGCGGATCAAGTTCGACCGCGACTGCGTCGTACTGACCGCTGGCGATTGCCTGCTCGACAGCTTGTACGCTGGCGGCGGATACGTGGGCGGTACCCAGCAAGGTGTAACGCACGCCGTCGCGTTCAACCACGCGCACGGGCTGGCCGGCGAGCACTTCGCCACCGGTCTCAATAGAGGTGTCAGTCATTGCTTCATTCATTGGAGGGGGCGCTGTCGGCACCGTCGCCGAGTGCGCGTTGCATCTGCACGGTGTCCAGCCAGCGGCCATGTTTGCGGCCGAGGCCGCGGAACACGCCGACCAGCTCAAAGCCGAAACGTTCGTGCAGCTTGATCGATGCGGTATTGGTCGGTTCGCCGATCACCGCGATCATCTGCCGGTAACCGCGCGCGGTGCATTCGTCGATCAGGGCCTGCATCAAGGCCTTGCCAACGCCTTGGCCCTGGAAGCGGGCATCGACATAGACCGAGTTCTCCACGGTCCATTGGTAGGCGATACGGGCGCGGTAGCTGTTGGCATAGGCGTAACCGGCTACCTCGTCGTCGATGGTGGCGACGAGATAGGGGAAGCCGCGTGCGGTGATGTCCTGCATGCGCTGCGCCATTTCGGACGCGGCGGGAACTTCGTACTCGTAGGTGTTGACCAGCTCGCGCACCTCTACCGCGTAGATCGCGGTGATGGCCGGGATGTCAGCGGGTGTTGCGGTGCGCAGCTGCAGGGTCATGTCAGATCCGGTCAGTCGATGTAGCGTTTGAGCAGGTCGCCGTAGGCATCAATGCGACGGTCACGCAGGAACGGCCAGATGCGGCGCACGTGCTCGCTGCGCTGCAGGTCGACGTCGCAGACCAGCAGGGTTGCGTCGGTGCCGGCTTCGGCAATGAATTCGCCCTGCGGGCCCAGCACGTGGCTGTTGCCCCAGAAGTTGATGCCGGACGCGCCAAGTGGCGAGGCTTCGTGGCCGACGCGATTGCAGCTCAGTACCGGCACGCCGTTGGCGACGGCGTGGCCGCGGTGGCTCAGCACCCATGCATCGCGCTGGCGGTTCTTCTCGTCCTGCACATCGTCCGGGTCCCAGCCGATCGCGGTCGGGTAGAGCAGCAGTTCTGCACCAGCCAGCGCCATCAGGCGGGCGGCTTCCGGATACCACTGGTCCCAACAGACCAGCACGCCGAGGCGACCGACCGAGGTGTCGATCGGCTTGAAGCCTATGTCGCCCGGGGTGAAGTAGAACTTCTCGTAGAAGCCCGGGTCGTCGGGGATGTGCATCTTGCGGTATTTGCCCAGCAAGGTGCCGTCTTTTTCGAAGACCACGGCGGTGTTGTGGTACAGGCCAGCGGCGCGTCGCTCGAACAGTGAGCCGACGATGACTACGCCATGCTTCCTGGCCAGCGCGCCCAGATGTTCGGTGCTGGGACCGGGGATCGGCTCGGCCAGGTCGAATTCGTCCACCGATTCGTGCTGGCAGAAGTACGCGCCGTTATGCAGTTCCTGCAGCAGCACCAGTTTCGCGCCCTGCGCGGCAGCCTCGGCTACGCGTGCGTCGATCACGGCCAGGTTGGCGGCGGCATCACCGTGGTTTCGTTCCTGCACCAGGGCAACGGTAAGAGGGCTGCGCGAGTTCATGCTGCGATCCTGCGGGGGAAAACGCGCATGTTAACGCGGATGCGGGCTGGCAATGCGGTCTGGGCTGAACGGATGGGGCTGCGGCGCGCATGCGGTTGCTTGCGCTTCTCAGGTAGAGCCGAGCCATGCTCGGCTGAACATGTACGTAGCTGATCCGGATTGCACGGCCTTGGGCGAAAGGCCGCCGAGCGTGGCTCGGCACCACGCTTGCGCCCCTCTCCCGTTTACGGGAGAGGGGGTGGGGTGAGGGCGGCTTTCGCTTGTGAAGCCTCTGCCGAGCATGGCTCGGCACTACAGGTGCGGCGATTAGTTTTTCAGCAGGCCGGCTGGCAGCTGCATGGTGATGCAGTGCAGGCTGCCGTTCTGCCAGATCAGCGAGCGGCAGGGAACCTGCACGATCTCGCGGTCCGGGAAGGCCTGGGCCAGTACGTCACGCGCTGCATCATCGGCGGCATCGCCATAGGCCGGCATCAGCACCGCGCCATTGATGATCAGGAAATTGGCGTACGAGGCTGCCAGGCGGCGGCCTTCATCCAGAACCGGTTCGGCCCAGGGCAGCGGGAACAGGCGGTAGGGCTTGCCTTCGCTGGTGCGCAGGGCGGCCAGTTCGGCACCCATGGCCTGCAGCTCGGCGTAATGCGAGTCCTGCGGGTCGTCGCAGTTCTGGTAAACGATGCTGTCGACCGAGGCGAAGCGGGCGAGGGTATCGATGTGGGCGTCGGTGTCGTCGCCTTCCAGATAGCCGTGATCCAGCCACAGTACGCGGTCCTGCTGCATCCAGCTGGCCATGTCGGCGCTGAGGGATTCGCGGTCGCGGTCGGGGTGACGTTCGTGCAGGCATTTCCAGGTGGTCAGCAAGGTGCCGGCGCCGTCGGTATCGATGGCGCCGCCTTCCAATGCGAACGGAATGCTGCGTACCTGCGCGTTGTTGAACACCTGCGCTTGATCGAGCACGCTGACCAACTGGTCATCGAGGCTGGCTTCGAACTTGCCGCCCCAGCCGGTGAAGCGGAAATCCAGCAGCTGGAAGCTGCCGTCGGCGCGCTTGAGGGCGATTGGGCCGGAATCGCGCAGCCAGGTGTCGTCGTAAGGCGCGGTGACGAACTGCACGCGATCCATGTCCACGCGGTTCGAGCGCAGGCGCATTTCCGCATAGGTCTCGATGTCGTCATCGGCCACGCAGATCAGCACCGGCTGGTAGCGGGTGATGGCGCTGACCAGTGCGATGTAGGTTTCCTCGACCTCGGCCAGGCGCTCGGCCCAGTCGGTGTCGGCATTCGGCCAGGCGATCAATACGCCGGACTGGGTTTCCCATTCGGCTGGAAAGCGGAGCGTTTCGTTCATTCTTCTCGGATGCGTTCGGCCCGGGTGGGCGTTGGAGCAGCAGGTCAGGGTCTGCTGCGTGGAAAGGATTCAGCGGATCGGCGGCTTGGGTCCGACTTCATTCGGGCTGGCCTGGCGGGCCACTACGTCGATTACGCGCTGCTTCTCGAAGTACACGGTGAACGCGGGGTAGACCCAGCGGTTGATGGTTGGCCACTGGCGCTTCTGGCCGCCGCGCGGCTCCATGCGTTCGCTGGGTGCTCCGAAGCGGGCTTCCACCTCGGTCATGCTCTGGCCGCGGGCCGGAATGGCTTGGGCCGGCTTTTCCTGTGCGCGCTCGATCAACAAGGTGTCGGCATGCACTGCCGGCGCGGCAGCCAGTACGGCGGTCAGGCTCAAAATCTTGAATGCGTGCTTCATGGTCACATCTCCCCAGAGGACAGGCTGCGATTACAGCAAAAAATGGCGAGGAAAGTGCAGTCCTGCGTCGTTATTACTGCACGCACCCAGCAATGCGTCACTGCGGTACTTGGCCCGGTACGCAAAAAGCCGCCCAGGGGCGGCTTTTTGACGTTGCCCGACCCTTGCGGATCAAGCGCTGGCCTGCGCCAGTTGGCTCAGCGCTGGCGAGCCTTGAAGCGCGGGTTCGACTTGCAGATCACGAAGATCTTGCCGCGACGGCGCACAACTTTGCAATCACGGTGACGGGTCTTCGCCGACTTCAGGGAGGACAGAACTTTCATGACATACCTCGGCGGATACTGGTAAGGAGATCTTAGGAGCGTGGCCGCGGATATGCAGGATAACGCCCGTTCAAGCCCGCCATTCTACTGGGTATTTCCGCGCCAGTTCAAGTGCTTGCGTGCAAGCGGGTGCGGGCAGGGCGGTGCGGGGCCTAGAATAGCCTGATTCTCGTTCCAGACAGGCGTTTAAATGAGCCAGCTGCCCCCCGTTCTTACCATTGATGGCCCGTCCGGGGCCGGCAAGGGTACCGTCAGTCGTATCGTCGCCCGCCAACTGGGCTGGCATTACCTCGATTCCGGTGCCCTGTATCGCGCCGTGGGCGTCGCCGCCAGCTGGGCTGATATCGATACCTCCGATGCTTCGGCGCTGGTGCGCTGCACCTTTGATACCAAGGTGCAGTTCGTGGAGCAGGGCGAAAGCCTGCGGGTGCTGGTCAATGGCACCGACGCCACCGATGAATTGCGCCTGGAGACCACTGGTGCGCTGGCCTCGGCGATTGCAGCCATTCCCGAGGTGCGGGCTGCACTGAAGGAACGTCAGCGCGCATTCAGGGTTTCGCCCGGATTGGTGGCTGACGGCCGCGATATGGGTACAGTCATCTTTCCGGACGCCCCATTCAAGGTTTTCCTGACCGCGAGCGCCGAGGAGCGGGCCGAACGGCGGCATAAACAGTTGAAAGAAAAAGGGGTTTCGGTTAACTTTGAAGACCTCCTGCGTGAGATCATGGCCCGCGACGCCCGTGATGCACAGCGCGCAGTGGCGCCCCTGAGGCCGGCCGACGACGCCATCCTCATCGACACCAGCGGTATTGGCATCGACGACGTCGTTGCCAAGGTGCTGGGTCTGGTTTCCAAGGAAGCCTGATCCTCGCAGCGTTGAGTGCGATCAGTAGATCGATCGCAGTCGCACCAGAGATGTTGCAACAACCCGCTGCGCAATGGTGCGTGGTGGGCTTTTTCATTCACATGCGGCTGCTGTCTCAGGGTCGTCCAACAGGCTGGACAGTACGGGTTTTCGCAACAGATCCGCTGTCCATATGTTCAACTGAGTAAATCTAATGACCGAATCATTTGCAGAACTGTTTGAAGCCAGTCAGGCCAATCTGGCCAAGCTGAAGCCCGGTGCCATCGTTATCGGTACCGTCGTTGATGTCCGCGGCGACGTGGTGATCATCAATGCCGGCCTGAAGTCCGAAGGCATCGTGCCGATCGAACAGTTCCGTAACGACGCTGGTGAGATCGATGTGGGCGTGGGCGACCAGGTGAAGGTTGCTCTCGACTCGATCGAGAACGGCTTCGGCGAAACCGTCCTGTCGCGCGAGAAGGCAAAGCGCGCCATGGTGTGGGACGAGCTGGAAGAAGCGTTGGAAAAGAACGAAACCATCACCGGCCGCATCAGCGGCAAGGTCAAGGGTGGTTTCACCGTGGACATCAAGGATGTCCGCGCATTCCTGCCTGGTTCGCTGGTCGATGTGCGCCCGGTGCGCGACCCGGCCTACCTGGAAGGCAAGGAGCTGGAATTCAAGCTCATCAAGCTGGACCGCAAGCGTAACAACGTGGTCGTGTCGCGTCGTGCAGTTGTCGAGAGCGAGCACTCGGAAGAGCGCGAGCAGCTGATGGACAAGCTGCAGGAAGGCGCCATCCTGAAGGGTGTCGTCAAGAACCTGACCGATTACGGCGCATTCGTGGACCTGGGCGGTATCGACGGCCTGCTGCACATCACCGACATGGCATGGAAGCGCGTGCGCCATCCGTCCGAAGTCGTGAACGTCGGCGACGAGCTGGACGTGCGCGTGCTGAAGTTCGACCGCGAGCGCAACCGCGTTTCGCTGGGCCTGAAGCAGCTGGGCGAGGATCCGTGGGACAACATCGCACGTCGTTACCCGGCCAACAGCCGCGTGTTCGGCAAGGTCTCCAACGTGACCGATTACGGCGCGTTCGTTGAGATCGAGCCGGGCGTGGAAGGCCTGGTGCACGTGTCCGAGATGGATTGGACCAACAAGAACGTCAACCCGTCCAAGGTTGTCCAGGTTGGTGATGAAGTCGAAGTGATGGTGCTGGACGTCGATGAAGAGCGTCGCCGCATCTCGCTGGGCATGAAGCAGGTTGCTGCCAACCCGTGGGAAACCTTCGCCGCCATCTTCAAGAAGGGCGACAAGGTTTCCGGCCAGATCAAGTCGATCACCGATTTCGGTATCTTCATTGGCCTGGACGGCGGCATCGACGGTCTGGTTCACCTGTCGGACATCAGCTGGAACACCACCGGCGAAGACGTGGTTCGCAACTTCAAGAAGGGCGACACCCTGGACGCAGTGGTCCTGGCCGTCGATCCGGAGCGCGAGCGCATCTCGCTGGGCGTCAAGCAGCTTGAGCAGGACCCGTTCGGTCAGTACATGGCTGCCAACCCGAAGGGTTCGAAGGTCGAAGGCGTCGTGAAGGAAGTTGATGCCAAGGGCGCAACCATCGAGCTGGCTGACGGCATCGAAGGCTACGTCTCGGCACGTGACGTCGCCAACGAGCGCGTCGACGACGCCACCCAGTTCCTGAAGGTCGGCGACAAGATCGAAGCCAAGTTCGTGGGCATGGACCGCAAGGGCCGCACCCTGCAGCTGTCGATCAAGGCCAAGGACGACGCCGAAATGCGCGAAGTGCTGGAGGAATACCAGTCCTCTTCGGCATCCAGCGGCACCACCCAGCTGGGCGCGCTGCTGCGTGCACAGCTGAACGGCAACAAGTCCGAGTAATCGGCTTCCTGTTGTAGATTTGACCTGGCGGCCCGGACATCAGTCCGGGCCGTTTCAGGGTAAGACCCTGCCATTGACGAGTACGCAATGACCAAATCCGAATTGATCGAAATCCTCGCGCGCCACCAGGCGCACCTGAAGGCTGATGATGTCGATCTGGCGGTGAAGTCCTTGCTGGAAATGATGGGTGGGGCGCTGTCTTCCGGCGACCGCATCGAGATCCGCGGTTTCGGTAGTTTTTCCCTGCATTACCGCCCGCCGCGCCTGGGCCGCAACCCGAAGACGGGTGAGTCGGTTGCGCTGCCGGGCAAGCATGTTCCGCATTTCAAGCCGGGCAAGGAGCTGCGCGAGCGCGTGAGCTCGGTGGTGCCGCTGGAAAGCGACCCGGCCTGAGTGATTCTGGCGGGATGTTGCGCAGCAGATTGACTGCTGCCATTTCTTCCGCTGAACGGTAAGCTACGGGCTCTTGTTACAGGAGTAAGCCGGCGCATGAAGACCGTTCGATTAGTGATTCTGCTGGCGGTGTTGATAGGCGGTCTGGTGATCGGCTCGCTCAACTCGCAGCCCATCGAAATCAGCCTTGCGTTCTGGGTACTCAAAACTACCTCGGGTATCGCAATCATTGCATCGCTGTTGCTCGGTGCCCTGGTGGGCGGCGGCATGGTGATGGCGGCACTCGTGGTGCCGATGTACACCAAGCTGCGTCGCGCCAATAAAGCCGCCGCCACAACGGCATCCGAGCCTGCTGCGCCTGCCGCACAGGCACCTTCCCCTTTTGACGGACGCTGAGCAGCGATGGCTTTCATCAGTGAGTGGTTCTGGTTTTTCCTGTGCCTGCCGGTTGCCGCGATCGGCGGCTGGGTGATTGGTCGCCGCAGTGGTCAGCGCCACAGCGAGAATCAGGTCACTCGTCTTTCCAGTACCTATTTCCGTGGCTTGAACTATCTGCTCAACGAGCAGCCGGACAAGGCTATCGAGTTGTTCCTGCATATTGCAGAGCTGGACAAGGAAACCTTCGAAACCCAGGTTGCGTTGGGGCATCTGTTCCGTCGGCGTGGCGAGGTGGACCGGGCGATCCGCCTGCATCAAGGCCTGGTCAATCGCGACGATCTCAGTGACACGCAGCGCGTGCAGGCATTGCTTGCGCTCGGCGAGGACTATATGAAGTCCGGCCTGTTGGACCGTGCCGAAACCGTATTCACCGAGTTGGCGCAGCTCGACCAACGCGCGCCGCAGGCCTTGAAGCATCTGATCGGCATCTATCAGGCCGAGCGCGATTGGGAAAAAGCCATCGAGAATGCAACCCGCTATGAGGCGGTGACCGACGAGCCGATGGGCAAGCTGATTGGTCAGTTCGAGTGCGAGTTGGCCGAGCGCTACCGCGCGGCGGGGCGCCTGGACGATGCACGGGCGGCGATCAATCGAGCCAATGCCGCCGATGCGATGAGTGTGCGCGCCGGCATCATCGAAGGCCGTCTGGAAAGTGATTTCGGCAACGATGAGGCTGCTGTGCGTGCTTTTGAGCGTGCGGCACGCAATGACCCGGACTACCTGCCGGAGATCCTGCCGCAGTTGCTGCAGAACTACCGCAATGTCGGCGACATTGCCGGCGCGCGCGCGTTCCTGGCCGAGATGACCGAGCACTATCGCGGCATCGCCCCGGTATTGGCGCTGACCCGTTTGATGGAAGAGCAGGAGGGGCCGGCGCCTGCGCGTGCCTACCTGGGGCGCCAGCTCAAGGACCGGCCGTCGGTGCGTGGCGAGTCCGCCCTGATCGACCTGACCTTGGCCGAAGGTGCTGATCCTGTCGCGACGTTGCAGGACCTGAAGCACATCACCGATCAGCTATTGGTCCGCAACCCGGCCTACCGCTGCACGCGTTGTGGCTTTGGTGCGCGCACGCACCACTGGCAATGTCCGAGTTGCAAGGAGTGGGGCACGGTCAAGCCGCTATTGAACTTCGCGGTGCTCTGAGTGCTGGAGCTGAATTACTGGGTGGTGCTGCTGGTATTGATTACCGCAGCGGTGGTGACCGTGCTGGCAATCCGCTATGCGCGTTGGCAGCAGTTGATCGACCAGCCCGGCGAGCGCCGCAGTCACAACGTGTCTACTCCACGAGGCGGTGGTGTCGGTATCGTCGCCTCGCAACTGCTGGCCTGCCTGTTGGGGGCGCTGTCGCTGCCGGGCCACGCGCTTGCTCTGCTGGTATTCGCGCTGGGCCTGTTGATGGTGGCAGGGATAGGTTGGTGGGACGATCACCGCTCATTGCCAGCGTTGCCGCGTCTATGCGTCCATCTATTGGCCGGACTGATGCTCGCGGCGTTGGTGTGGTTGGGCACCGCTAGCCTGGTGAAAGCGGTGTTCTGCTTTGGACTGGCCGTGTCGCTGGTGAACATCTGGAACTTCATGGATGGCATCAATGGCCTGGCCGCTACCCAGACCATCCTGGTCGGGCTGGGCTCGGCGTGGTTGCTGCCTGCCCCTTATGCGTTGGCTGGCTGGGTGGTGGCGGCCGGCTGTGCGGGGTTCCTGCCGTTCAACTTCCCGCGGGCCAGAATTTTCCTGGGTGACGTTGGCAGCGGCGCGTTGGGTTATCTGGTGGCAGGTCTGTTGGCGCTTGGGCTGAGTGTCACTGACACCGTGCCGGTACTGTGGCTGATGCTGCCAGCGGCATTTCTGGCTGATTCGGGTTTCACGCTGCTGTCACGCATGCTGAAAGGCGAGCCCTGGATGCAGCCGCATACCCAGCATCTTTATCAGCGTTTTGTGAAACGTGAATACAGTCACGCAGCTGTTACGTTGGGGTATTCGCTCTTCAGTGTTGCGGGGCTTACACTTGCAGCAGTGTTTTCAAGGCTTCCCCTAGGTTGGGGGTGGGCAGGGGGCGTTACCTGGCTGGCCGCTACGGCACTGGCATGGGTATTCCTGCGTGCTAAGGCACTTAATTAAGGACAGAGTTTTCTATGGCGTCTTGGTTCGAGCGCTTTGTAGGCGGTGGTCCGCGCTACGCGGTGATGCTGCACGACCTCGTCATGGTTTGGTTGTGCTGGCAATTGCTGTTGATGGCGCGTTTCGCACTGCTGGATGCAGGCCCCGTGCATCCGTGGTTCTCGCTTGATGTTGCGGCAGTCATTGCGATCCAGGCGGTCGCGTTCTGGAAGGTCGGGCTGTACCGAGGCCTGTGGCGATTTGCTTCGGTCGCCGATCTGATCAATATCTTCAAGGCCAGTTTCATTGGGCTGTTGGCGATAGTGGTGGTGTTTTCCTATCGCCGCCTGGAAGGGATCCCAATCTCCGTGTTGGTGGTCTACCCGTTCGCGTTGTCTGCGATGTTGGGCGGGCCTCGTTTGCTTTATCGCGCATGGAAGGACTATCAGGCGCAGCATTCCGACGCCCGCGCGCGGCGGGTGCTGGTGCTCGGGGCTGGTCAGGCAGCTGAATCGCTGATCAAGGACCTGCGTCGATCCGGCGACTATGAGCCGGTGGGTTTGCTGGATGACTCGCCCCATCTGCAGGGAGCCTGGCTGCATGGCGCGGCAATTCTCGGTACCTTGGATGAGGTCGCGGTGGTTGCCAGGGAGACCAGTGCCAAACTGTTGGTTATCGCCATTCCGACGCTTGACGCGGCGGGTATGCAGCGTGTGGTCGCGCTTTGTGAAAGCACCGGTTTGCCGTTCCGCACGGTTCCGCGATTGACCGATATCCTGGAAGGCAGCTCGCTGCCGGGTCAGCTCAAAGAAGTGGCCATCGAAGACCTGCTCGGGCGCAAGCCCATCCTGCCGGACTGGGAGCTGCTGCGCAGCTGGTTGCGCGGGCGTACCGTGTTGGTCACCGGTGGTGGTGGTTCCATTGGTTCGGAGCTTTGCCGCCAGTGCGCGCGGCACGGTGTATCGCGCATCGTGGTCCTGGAAATCAGCGAACTGTTGATGATCAACATCCAGGCAGAGTTGAGCAGGAGTTTTCCGGATATGGAGGTGCACGGTGTGCTCGGTGATTGCGGCGATCCTGCCGTCATCCGTCATGCGCTGCGCAGTTACAACCCGGATACCGTATTCCACGCGGCGGCTTACAAGCAGGTGCCTCTGCTGGAGGCGCAATTGCGCGAAGCAGTGCGCAACAACACCTTGTCCACCGAATGCGTTGCCACGGCCTGTATCGAGTCGCGGGTTGAGAACTTCGTCTTCATTTCCACCGACAAGGCGGTTGATCCGGCCAATGCATTGGGTGCAACCAAGCGCTACGCCGAGATGATCTGCCAGAGCTTGAATCGGCGCAGTGCCCACACCCGCTTTGTCACCGTCCGCTTCGGCAATGTGCTTGGATCGGTGGGGAGCGTGGTGCCGATGTTCCGTGAGCAGATCCGCAAAGGCGGCCCGATTACCGTTACGCATCCCGATGTAAGCCGTTATTTCATGACGATTCCGGAGGCCTGTCTGTTGATTCTGCAGGCAGCGGCATCCTCTTCACGCGGTGCGATCTATATGTTGGACATGGGCGAGCCCGTGTTCATCCGCCAGCTCGCAGAGCAGATGATCAGGTTGGCGGGTAAGCAGCCCGGGATCGATGTTCCAATCATCTATACGGGCCTGCGACCAGGAGAGAAGCTGCATGAGAGCTTGTTCTACGCTGATGAGAACTGCCAGCCGACGGCACACCCGAAAGTAATGGCCGCCGGGGTGCGCGAGTTCTCCCCGGAGCTGGTGTTGAACAACGTGACGGCACTCAGGAAGGCTGTTGCGGCATATGACGTGGAGGCGATGCGCGCTATCCTTGCGACAACAATTCCCGAATTCATGCCTGCCGAGGACGCGGCGGCAAAGACGGGTACAGCCAACATCGTTCCGTTCCCATCCTCCAAAGAAGCCGGAAGAAGTCATTGATGCACGGTCGAGTCAAGAAAGCAGTATTTCCGGTTGCCGGTCTTGGAACCAGGTTCCTGCCCGCTACCAAAACAGTGCCGAAGGAAATGCTGCCGATCATTGATCGGCCGTTGATCCAGTACGCCGTCGACGAAGCCATCGAGGCGGGCTGCGACACACTGATCTTCATCACCAACCGCTATAAGCACGCGGTGGCCGACTATTTCGACAAGGCCTACGAGCTGGAGCAGAAGCTCGAGCGTGCTGGCAAGCAGGAACAGCTGGAGCTGATCCGCCATGTGCTGCCCAAGGGCGTGCGCGCGGTGTTCGTGACCCAGGCCGAGGCGTTGGGGCTGGGTCATGCGGTGCTGTGTGCCAAGGCGATTGTTGGCAACGAGCCCTTCGCGGTGTTGCTGCCGGACGACCTGATCTGGAACCGCGGCGATGGCGCGCTCAAGCAGATGGCCGATCTCAACGCTGCCACTGGCGCCAGCGTCATCGCGGTGGAAGATGTGCCGCACGAAAAGACCGGCAGCTATGGCATCGTCGCGACCGACAAGTTCGATGGCCGCAAGGGCCATATCACCCAGATCGTCGAGAAGCCCAAGCCCGCCGATGCACCCAGTGATCTGGCCGTGGTGGGGCGTTACGTGCTCAGCCCGAAGATCTTTGAACTGTTGGAAGCCACCGGTACTGGTGCCGGCGGCGAGATCCAGTTGACCGATGCGATCGCGCAGCTGCTCAAGACCGAGCAGGTGGATGCATACCGCTTTGAAGGCACGCGTTTTGACTGCGGTACGCACCTCGGACTGGTCGAGGCGACCGTTCGGTTTGCGCTGGAGAACGAGAAGCTGGCTGGGCCTGCGCGCGCGATGATGCAGAGGATGCTGGTGGAGTAGGCGCCGGCGATCATTCTGGGAGCCGATGGCGTTTGTCGGCATCGTAGATTGGAGAGAGGCAGCCGGGAGGGCTGCCTTTCTGCTTCTGGAGTGCCTGTGCAGGAGGTGTCCGCTGTTTCGTATGAGCCGGTGCATGCAGGGCGTAGCTGTGCTGCGCTGAGGCTCTATCGGGAAGGCCTCTGCCGAGCATGGCTCGGCACTACATGCTCCTGTTGGGATTGAGCAACGAAGAAGGCGGCCTGTTGGCCGCCTTCTTCGTCAGCGTTGCAACGAAATGCTTACAACGATTCGAAAACACCTGCTGCGCCCATGCCGGTACCGATGCACATGGTCACCATGCCGTACTTCTGCTGGCGACGACGCAGGCCGTGCAGCAGGGTGGCGGTACGGATCGCACCGGTGGCGCCCAGCGGGTGGCCCAGGGCAATGGCGCCGCCCAGCGGGTTGACCTTGGACGGGTCCAGGCCGCAATCGCGGATCACCGCCAGCGACTGCGCGGCGAAGGCTTCGTTGAGCTCGATCCAGTCCAGCTGGTCCTGGCTCAGGCCTGCCTGCTTCAATGCCTTCGGAATTGCCGCGATCGGGCCGATGCCCATCACTTCCGGGCGCACGCCGGCGACCGAGAAGCTGACGAAGCGGGCCAGCGGGGTCAGGCCGTAATCCTTGATTGCCTGCTCCGATGCCAGCAGCACCGCACCGGCGCCGTCGCTCATCTGCGAGGAGTTGCCAGCGGTAACCGAACCGCCGAACTGGCCGTTGCGGAACACCGGGCGCAGCTTGGCCAGGCCTTCCGCGGACGAATCCAGGCGCGGGCCTTCGTCGGTGTCGGCGATCTTGTTGCGGGTGATGATGCGCTTGCCATCGGCCAGGTCGGGCAGGTGCGAGACGATGTCGTAGGGGCTGATTTCGTCCTTGAACTCGCCGTTCTGGATCGCGGCGATGGCCTTCTGGTGCGAGGCCAGGGCAAAGGCATCCTGTTCTTCGCGCGAGACCTTCCATTCCTCGGCGACCTTTTCGGCGGTGATGCCCATGCCGTAGGCAATGGCGACGTGGTCGTTGTCGAACACGCTCGGTGCCATCGCGATCTTGTTGCCCATCATCGGCACCATCGACATCGACTCGGTACCGCCGGCCAGCATCAGGTCGCTGTTGCCCAGACGGATCTGGTCGGCAGCCATCGCCACGGCCTGCAGGCCGGAGGAGCAGAAGCGGTTCACCGTCTGCGCGGCGATGGTGTTGGGCAGGCCGGCCAGCAGCACGCCGATGCGCGCCACGTTCATGCCTTGCTCGGCTTCGGGCATGGCGCAGCCGATGATGGCGTCGTCGATGCGGTTGACGTCCACGCCCGGGGCCTGTGCGACCACGGAGCGGAGCACGTGGGCGAGCATGTCGTCCGGGCGGGTGTTGCGGAACATGCCCTTGGGCGCCTTGCCAACGGGGGTGCGGGTGGCGGCGACGATGTAGGCGTCCTGGATTTGCTTGGTCATTGCAGTGATCTCTTCAATAGGTGTGAGCGTGAGGGCGGGCGAGGGCGGCGCTGGCAGCGCCACCCCGAGGCACGCTCACTCAGTTCCGCAGCGGCTTGCCGGTGGTCAGCATGTGCGCGATGCGGGCCTGGGTCTTTTCCTGCTGGGCCAGTTCGACGAAGTGCTTGCGCTCCAGGGTCAGCAGCCACTCTTCGTCGACCACGGTGTTGCGATCAACTTTGCCGCCGCACAGCACGGTGGCGATGCGTTCGGCGATCTCGTAGTCGTAGGGGCTGATGAAACGGCCTTCCAGCATGTTGACCAGCATCATCTTGAAGGTGGCGATGCCAACGTCACCGGCCACGCGGATGCGGCGTGCCGGCAGCGGCGGACGGTAGCCGCCTTCGGCCAGTGCGGTGACCTCGGCCTTGGCGATGTGCAGCAGCTCGAAGCTGTTGAACACGACCTTGTCGGTGCCGCGCATCAGGCCCAGTTCCTTGGCGTTGACCGCCGAGTTGGAGACCTTGGCCATGGCCACGGTTTCGAAGGTCTTCTTCAGCTCGGCGAACACGTCGCCGTCCGGACCGGCCGCCTGCGAGGCACGCACGGCGATCTCCTTCAGGCCACCACCGGCCGGCAGCAGGCCGACGCCGGCTTCGACCAGGCCGATATAGCTTTCCAATGCTGCTACCGACTTGGCCGCATGCATCTGGAATTCGCAGCCGCCACCCAAGGCCAGGCCGCGCACGGCGGTCACCACCGGCACGGTGGCGTACTTGATGCGCTGGCTGGTGCGCTGGAAGTTGGCCACCATCGCCTCGAACTCGGCGAACTTGCCGGCCTTCAGCGCGCCCAGTGCGCCGGACAGATCGGCACCGGCAGAGAAGGGCTCCTTGTTCTGCCAGATCACCACGCCCTTGAACTGCTTCTCGGCCAGGCCGATCGCGTGCTGGATGCCGTCCAGCACCTGGTCGGAGACGGTGTTCATCTTGGTCTTGAAGCTGATGACGCCGATGCCGTCACCGTCGGTCCACAAGCGGATGCCGTCGTTCTCGAACACGGTCTCGCCCTGTGCGAACTTCTCGCCCAGCAGTGCATCCGGGAAGCGCTGGCGCTGGTACACCGGCAGCGAGGAGCGCGGCACCAGGGCATTCTGCGTCGGGCTGTAGCTGCCTTCGGCGGCATGCACGCCATCACGGCCGTCCAGTACCCAGGCCGGCAGCGGGGCATTGCTCATGCTCTTGCCGGCGGCGATGTCGTCGGCGATCCACTGTGCCACCTGCTTCCAGCCGGCGGCCTGCCAGGTTTCGAACGGGCCCAGGGACCAGCCGTAGCCCCAGCGGATGGCCAGGTCCACGTCGCGCGCGGTTTCGGCGATATCGGCCAGGTGGTAGGCGCTGTAATGGAACAGGTCGCGGAACGTTGCCCACAGGAACTGTGCGTGCGGGTGCTGGCTTTCGCGCAGCTTGGCGAACTTCTCGGCCGGGTTCTTGATCTTCAGGATCTCGACCACTTCCGGCGCGGCAACGCGGTCAGCCGGACGATAGTCCTGCTTCTCAAGGTCGATGACCATGATGTCCTTGCCAACCTTGCGGAAGATGCCGGCGCCGGTCTTCTGACCCAGTGCACCCTTGCTGATCAGCGCGCCCAGCCATGCCGGCGCGTTGAAGTACTTGTGCCACGGGTCGTCGGGCAGGGTGTCGCCCATGGTCTTGATGACGTGGGCCATGGTGTCCAGGCCGACCACGTCGGAGGTGCGGTAGGTCGCCGACTTCGGGCGGCCGACCAGCGGGCCGGTCAGGCCGTCCACTTCGTCAAAGCCCAGGCCGAACTGCTGGGTGTGGTAAATGGTCGACAGGATAGAGAAGACACCGATGCGGTTGCCGATGAAGTTCGGGGTGTCCTTGGCGTAGACCACGCCCTTGCCCAGGTTGGTGGTCAGGAAGGTTTCCAGGCCTTCCAGCACTGCCTTGTCGGTGGTCTTGGCCGGGATCAGCTCGGCCAGGTGCATGTAGCGCGGCGGGTTGAAGAAATGCACGCCGCTGAAGCGGTGGCGCAGTTCTTCCGGCAGCACGTCGGCCAGCTTGTTGATGCCCAGGCCCGAGGTGTTGGAAGCCAGAACCGCGTGTTCGTTCACGAACGGCGCGATCTTCTTATACAGGTCCTGCTTCCAGTCCATCCGTTCAGCGATGGCTTCGATGATCAGGTCACAGTCGCGCAGCTGCTCCAGGCCGGAGTCGTAATTGGCCGGGGTGATGGCTTCGGCCAGCGCCTTGCTGGCCAGCGGGGCCGGGCTCAGCTTGCCCAGGTTGGCAATGGCCTTGAGCACGATGCCGTCGGCAGGACCTTCCTTGGCGGCCAGGTCGAACAACACCGTGTCGACGCCGGCATTGGTCAGGTGGGCGGCGATCTGCGCACCCATGACGCCTGCGCCCAGGACGGCGGCGCGGCGGACAAGCAGGGAATTGGACATATCGATAAACCTTTGGTCTGCGATGACGGTTGGATCAGGGAACGGCGGGGGAGGTCGGGTTACGCACGCTGGCGCGGAACCCGGCTTCGGCGAAATGGATCAATTCCTGCGCGGCCTTGCTGCGGTGCTCGGCCTCGCTGATGTTGTGCGGACGCTTGATCAGTCCGAAGTCGGCCATGGCGTAGGTCAGCGAACCGGCCAGGAAGTCCAGGCGCCAGTACAGCTCTTCCTTGCTCAGGCCCGGCACACAGGCGCCGATGGCCTTGCCAAACTCGCGCAGGACGTGGCCGTAGTGGTCGGACAGGAACTTGCGCAGGTTGTCGTTCTTTTCGGCATAGGCGCGGGCGATGACGCGGACAAAGGCGCCGCCGCTCTGGCGGTCCTGGGCCAGCGCCAGCGCCGGCTCGACGAAGGCGGCCAGGACCGCGCGCAGATCGCCCGGGCGGGTGTTGCGGGCTTGCTCCAGTTGACCCAGGCGGGCGGCGGTCATTTCGTCCATGCGGCGACGGAACACTTCATTGACCAGGTTGTCCTTGGAACCGAAGTGGTAGTTGACCGCAGCAATGTTTACATCGGCGTGACTGGTCACCTGACGCAGCGAGGTGCCGGCAAAACCGTACTGGGCGAACAGTTCCTCGGCCGCGCCGAGGATGCGGTCCTTGGTGGAGAAGCTGGCGGGTTTGCCCATGGCTGGCTCAATCAATCAAACGATTGTTTGGATGCTACGCCCGCCCGGCTGCTCGGGTCATGCTGCGTCGCAGCATCATTCATCTGGCGCTGTGCAAAGCCCGGGGTCACCCGGTAGAATTAGCCACCGCAATTCAGGCTAAGCCCGCGTCCGCACGCGGGTTTTTTTAATGTACCCTCGGGCCGACCGGCCCAATACCGGAGAATTCCCATGGCGCTCGAGCGCACCCTTTCCATCATCAAGCCCGACGCCGTTGCCAAGAACGTGATCGGCGAAATCTACGCCCGCTTCGAAAAGGCTGGCCTGAAGGTCGTGGCTGCCAAGTACAAGCAGCTCTCGCGCCGTGAAGCCGAAGGCTTCTACGCCGTGCACCGCGAGCGTCCGTTCTTCAACGCGCTGGTCGAGTTCATGATCTCCGGCCCGGTGATGATCCAGGCCCTGGAAGGCGAGAACGCCGTCCTGGCCCACCGCGACCTGCTGGGCGCCACCAACCCGAAGGACGCAGCGCCGGGCACCATCCGCGCTGATTTCGCTGATTCGATCGATGCCAACGCCGCGCACGGCTCGGATTCGGTCGAGAACGCAGCCAATGAAGTGGCTTACTTCTTTGCTGCTACCGAAGTTGTTTCGCGTTAATTAGAGGTTGAAGTCGTGAACGAGGTCGTACAGACACCCGCCATCCAGCCGTTGCCGAAAACGGCAGCAAAAGCTGGCAAGCAGAACCTGCTCGACCTTGATCGCGCGGGCCTGGAGCATTTCTTCGTCGATATCCTCGGCGAACAGAAATTCCGGGCCCATCAGGTGATGAAGTGGATCCACCATCGCTACGTCACCGATTTCGACCAGATGACCGACCTCGGCAAGTCGCTGCGCGCCAAGCTGCAGCAGCATGCCGAGGTCGTCGTCCCGAACATCGTATTCGACAAGCCCTCGAACGACGGCACCCACAAGTGGCTGCTGGCGATGGGCGTGGATGGCAAGAACGCCATCGAAACCGTCTACATTCCGGACAAGACCCGCGGCACGCTGTGCGTGTCCTCGCAGGTCGGCTGCGGTTTGAATTGCACCTTCTGTTCGACTGCCACCCAGGGTTTCAACCGCAACCTGACCACCGCCGAGATCATCGGCCAGGTGTGGGTTGCCGCGCGCCACCTGGGCAATGTGCCGCACCAGATGCGCCGCCTCACCAACGTGGTGATGATGGGCATGGGCGAGCCCCTGATGAATTTCGACAACGTCATCCGCGCCATGAGCATCATGCGCGATGACCTTGGTTATGGCTTGGCCAACAAGCGCGTGACCCTGTCCACGTCCGGGCTGGTGCCGCAGATCGATCGCCTCTCGGTCGAGAGCGATGTGTCGCTGGCGGTGTCGTTGCATGCGCCGAACGACGAGCTGCGCGAGACGCTGGTGCCGCTCAACAAGAAATACCCGATTGCCGAGTTGATGGCCTCCTGTGCGCGCTACCTGCGCGGCAACAAGAAGCGCGACTCGGTGACCTTTGAATACACCTTGATGAAGGGCGTCAACGACCAGCCCGAACACGCCCGCCAGCTGGCGCGGTTGATGCGCCAGTTCGACAACGCGGTGCAGGCCAAGGATTCGGGCAAGGTCAATCTGATTCCGTTCAACCCGTTCCCGGGTACGCGCTATGAGCGCTCGGACGAAGAGCAGATCCGCGCCTTCCAGAAGATCCTGCTCGATTCGCAGGTGCTGACCATGGTGCGTCGTACCCGTGGCGATGACATCGACGCCGCCTGCGGCCAGCTCAAGGGTCAGGTGATGGATCGTACCCGTCGCCAGGCCGAGTTCAATCGTCTGCTGCAGGAACAGGAAGGCGGGGATGCGGTCGCCTGATCGCTGGTTGTTGCTGCTGGTTCTGGTTGCGCTCACTGCAGCGTGCGGGCGGGACAATCTCAAGATTGGTCGCCCGCAGATTGTGGCCCCGGATTACAGCATCAAGCAGGACAAGACCGCACACAAGCGGATGCGCTACCAGGAATTCCTGCGCCTTTCCGGCGACCGTTTTGGCCGCGGCCAGCTGGACGAGGCGCTGCAGTTCGCGCGTTCGGCACAGAAGATGGAACCTGATTTGCCGGACGCCTATACCATGCAGGCGGTGATCGAAGGGCATAAGGGCAATGCCCAGGCTGCAGGTGTGCTGTACCGCAAGGCAGCCGAACTGGCTCCGCAGCAGGGTGATGTACTCAATAACTATGGTGCCTGGCTGTGCGGCAGTGGCCACCCGGCCGAGGCCTTGGTCTGGTTTGATCGTGCCTTGGCCGATCCGAACTATGGCGGGCGCGCAGATGCCTTGGCCAATGCTGGCGGCTGCGCACTGGATGCCGGGCAGCTTGAGCGGGCCGAGGACAATCTTCGCCAGGCGCTGGCGTTGGCGCCGGACAACGCCTATGCGCTGGAGGCCATGACCCGCAATGAAGTGCTGCACGGCCGCTATTTTGAGGCCAGGGCCTTCTACCAGCGGCGTTTGGCGGCTGCGCCGGCCACGGTTTCCGTGTTACAACTTGCCATTCAGATTGAAGAGCGACTCGGCGACAGGACGGCTGCCGGTCGGTTCCAACAGCGGTTGCGCGAAGAGTTTCCTTCGACAGCAACCTCGAATCCCCAAGGCTGACGCATTGTGATCAATGATCCGGGTGTAAATGCTTTAGATGGTGTGGTGGGTTGCGGTGAGCAGCTGCGCAGGGCGCGGGAGGCTGCCGGGTTGTCCCTGGATCAGGTCGCCGGTCAATTGCGCATGCCGCAGCAGGTGGTTGCCGCGCTGGAAGCCGAGCAATGGTCGCGCTTGGGTGCAGCGGTGTTTGTGCGTGGTCAGCTGCGCAGTTATGCGCGCTTGTTGAAGGTGGACCTGGGGGGCTTGCTGGAACAGGCGCGGATCGCGCCGGTCGAGCCACCCAAGCTGGTCAGTCATACCCATACCCCGCGGCTGCGGCGGGTGGCCGAGAATATCGGGCGGCGCGCGGTCTATGTGGTGATCACGGCAGTGCTGGCGGTGCCGGTCTGGTATGTGATCAGCGGCAATTCCAATAGTGCCCCGCCCAGTACGGCGTCGTTGGACGTGGTGCCGACGCCAGCGCCGGCAACTGCCGGGCAGCCGGTCGCACCTGTTCAGGCAGCGCCTGCAGCGGATTCTGGTCCCTACATTGCCTCGATGGCTCCCATGGTGCGCCAGGCGACAGCTGCTCCGTCGGCGCTGACGCTGAGTTTCAAGGGTGACAGCTGGGTGGACATCACTGCTCCGGACGGCACAACCGTCGAAAAAGCCCTGATACGCGCCGGTGAAAGCCGTAGCTTCGCGGCAGGTCAGGTGGGGCGCATGGTGCTGGGTAATGCAGCCGAGGTTGAGGTTCAGCAGGCGACGGGTAACGTCGACCTGGCTCCGTACAAGCGCGGCAATGTGGCCCGCTTTACGGTATCCTCTGAAGGCTCCGTGGCGCCGGTTTCACACTGAAACCAGGCGTCTGACAAAACAACAAGGCTCCCCGCCAGGGTGAGCGAGAGTACGCATGGCGATTGACGACCTGCTCGACGAGCACGAACAAAGCGAACGTGTCCGCACGTGGCTGCGCAAGAATGGCGCCGGAATTCTCGGCGGAGTAGTTCTCGGCATTGGCGCTATTGCCGGTTGGCAGTGGTGGCAGAAAGAGCAGGTCGGCAAACTTGCCGAGGCCAACGTCCGTTACGAAGCCGTCTCTCGCAGTCTCCAGTCCAAGAATCTGGACGAGGCGGCCAAGGAGGTTGCGGCGCTGGGCGGTGGCAAGGCCAGCATCTACGCCGATCTGGCAGCGCTGGAGCTGGCCAAGGCCCAGGTAGAAGCGGGCAAGTACGACGACGCGATCAAGACCTTGCGTGCGCTCAAGACCGAGGGTGAGTTCAAGGCCTTGATCGACCAGCGCATTGCACGCCTGCTGATTGAGACCGGCAAGCCGCAGGACGCAGTCGCCCTGCTGGGCAAGGCTGACGACAGCGCGGGTCTGGAAATCCGTGCTGATGCCTTGATGGCGCAGAACAAGCGTGATGAAGCACGCGAGCTGTATAACCAGGCGCTGGCCAAGCTGGACGTGGCTGCACCGCAGCGCCGCTTGCTGGAAACCAAATTGATGGACGCCGGCGGCACCGTGGCTGATCCTGCAGCGGAGAAGAATTGATGAAGTTCAAGCAAGTTGCAGGCATTGCCTTGATGGCAGTGGCATTGACCGGCTGTTCCACCGTCAAGGGTTGGTTTGCAGGCAAGGATGCTGCGGCCAAGAAGGCGCTGGAGCCGGCTGAGCTGACCAAGTTCGAGCCCAGCGTCAAGGTCAACAAGATCTGGTCGGCGAACGTTGGCAAGGGCGAAGGCCGTATCGGCCTGCGTCAGGCGCCGGTGGTGGCTGATGGCCGCGTGTACGCGGCAGCGGTGCAGGGCGGCGTGCATGCGCTGGACCTGCAGACCGGCAAGGAAATCTGGGAATACAGCCCGGCCAAGGAAAAGAAGAAGCCCAAGCTGCGTCTTTCCGGCGGTCCCGGCGTTGGTGATGGCCTGGTTGTGATCGGTACGCTGGACGGGCAGGTGATTGCGCTGGATGCGGCCAATGGCAGCGAAAAGTGGAAGTCCAAGGTTACCGGCGAAGTGATTGCCGCCCCGGCCGTAGCGCAGGGTTTGGTGTTCGTGCGCAGCAACGATGGCCGTACCACCGCGCTGGATGCGGCCACTGGCACGCAGCGCTGGTTCAACTCGCAGGAACTGCCGTCCCTGACCGTGCGCGGCAATGCGCCGGTCGTGGCTGGCCCGGGCGTGCTGTTCATCGGCAATGACGACGGTACTGTCGCTGCGCTGGCGATGCAGGACGGTCGTCCGCTGTGGGAACAGATGGTGGGTACGCCGGAAGGCCGTACCGAACTGGAACGCATGGCTGACATCGATGGCGCGCCGGTGCTGGAAGGCAATACGCTGTTCGTGACCAGCTTCAAGAACGAAACCATGGCCATTGAAGGCCCGACCGGTCGTCCGATGTGGTCGCGTGACCACGGCGGTGGCGGTGGTGTTGCGGTGTCCTCGGGCAATGTCGTGGTCACCGATGGCAAGGGTGTGGTGTACGGGCTGGACAAGACCTCCGGCTCGGCAATGTGGTCACAGCAGGCGCTGGCGCGCCGCTCGCTGACCGGTGCCGCCATCCAGGGCGACTATGCCGTGGTGGGGGACTACAAGGGATATCTGCATTGGCTGCGCTTGAGCGATGGCGAGTTGGCAGCGCGTGAGAAGAGCGGTGGTGATGCTCTGCTGGCGCAGCCGGTCGTCGCTGACGGCATCCTGCTGGTGCAGAACGTTGATGGAAAGCTGACCGCATTCCGGTTGGCCCAATAAGGAGTCATAGCGATGCTGCCTTTGGTCGCCCTGGTTGGACGACCGAACGTCGGTAAGTCCACCATTTTCAATCTGTTGACCCGTACGCGCGATGCGCTGGTACATGACCAGCCGGGTGTTACCCGCGATCGCAACTACGGTGTTTGCCGTCTAGATGAGGACAATCCCTTCCTGATCGTCGATACCGGTGGTATCGCCGGTGAAGAGGAAGGGCTGGCTGGCGCCACTGCGCGCCAAGCCCGTGCCGCCGCCGGTGAGGCGGATCTGATCGTATTTGTTGTTGACGCGCGTGATGGCACGTCGGCCCTGGATGACGAGATCCTGTCTTGGCTGCGCAAGCTCGCGCGGCCTACCCTGCTGTTGATCAACAAGATCGACGGTACGGACGAACATGCCGTTCGTTCGGAGTTTTCCCGTTATGGCTTCAGCGAGATGCTGACTGTCTCTGCCGCGCATCGGCAGGGCATCGATGATCTGGTTGAAGAGGTTGTCGGCCGCCTGCCCGAAGAAGGCACCGCCGAGACCCTGGACAACGATCCGAACCGCATCCGCATTGCCTTCGTTGGCCGCCCCAATGTGGGCAAGTCGACGCTGGTGAACCGCATCCTCGGTGAGGAGCGGATGATCGCCTCGGAAGTGCCCGGCACCACCCGCGATTCGATCGCGGTGGATCTGGAGCGCGACGATCAGCTGTACCGCTTGATCGATACCGCCGGCCTGCGTCGCAAGTCGCGCGTGGACGAAGTGGTCGAGAAGTTCAGCGTGGTCAAGACGCTGCGCTCGATCGAACAATGCCAGGTGGCGGTGCTGTTGCTGGACGCCCACGAAGGCGTGACCGATCAGGACGCCAGTGTGCTGGGTGCGGTGCTGGATGCTGGTCGTGCCCTGGTGATTGCGATCAACAAATGGGACGGTTTGAGCGAGTACGACAAGCAGCAGGCTGAAACCCTGTTGTCGCTGAAGCTGGGCTTCGTGCCGTGGGCCGAGAACGTGCGGATTTCCGCGCTGCATGGTTCGGGCCTGCGCGAGTTGTTCAAGGCGATCCACCGGGCGCATGCCTCCGCAACGCACGAGTTCAGCACGGCCGAGGTCAACAAGGCGCTGGAAATCGCCTATGAGACCAACCCGCCGCCGAGCATCCGTGGTCACGTCTCCAAGCTGCGTTATGTGCATCCGGGCGGTAGCAATCCGCCGACCTTCATCGTGCACGGTACGCGCCTGAAGGAGCTGCCGGATTCGTATAAGCGTTACCTGGAGAACTTCTTCCGCAAACGCTTCAAGCTGGTGGGTACGCCGGTGACCTTCCTGTTCCGTGAGGGTGCCAACCCGTACGAGGGCAAGAAGAATGTGTTGACGGACCGTCAGGTCAAGGCCAAGCGTCGCCTGATGAAGCACGTCAAGGGCAGGAAGTGATTCAGGCCCGGGGCGCGGTTCAAGCGTACCGAGTGGTGTAAACAAAAGCGGCCGAAAGGCCGCTTTTGTTTTTGCTTGGAGAAGACGTGTTGCGGAGACTGGAGCCGGAGCAAAAGCAAAAGCAAAAGCAAAAGCGATTCCCGCCTGCGCGGGAATGACGAGCTTGAGAAACCCAAAGCCCAAGGCCCAAGGCCCAAGGCCCAAAGCCCAAAGCCCAAAGCTCGAAGCCGTTCCCTCCCTTGTCTCCCGTTTGGCCGATAATCCAGTCATGAGCATTCGCGAACTGACTCCGGAACAGGCCCGTGCCCGCCACGCAGATGGCGCATTGCTGATCGACGTGCGCGAGGTGCACGAACGGGCAGGGGGCATGGCTGAGGGGGCAATCGGTATTGCCAAGGCCGTGCTGCTGGCCGAGCCGGACCAGCACCTGCCCGCGTACGAACGCGAAATCCTGCTGATCTGCCAGAGCGGCAAACGCTCGGCCGACGCTGCGCTGGCGCTGCAGGGCGCCGGCTATACAAATCTGTCCTCGGTAAGCGGCGGCGCCGTTGCTTGGCGGGCTTCGGGGTTGCCCTTGGTCCAGCCGATACTGGATGCCGGTGAGCGCGATTTCTACGACCGCTACTCGCGCCATCTGTTGTTGCCCCACGTAGGCGAGGCTGGCCAGCGCCGCTTGCAGCAATCGCGGGTGCTGGTGCTGGGCGCGGGTGGCTTGGGTGCTCCGGCAGCGTTCTATCTCGCTGCAGCCGGGGTGGGCAGGCTGCGTATCGTCGATGATGACGTGGTCGAGCGCAGCAACCTGCAGCGGCAGATCATCCATACCGAGGCGGCCTTGGGTACAGCCAAGGTGGACTCGGCACGACAGCGCCTGTTGGCCTTGAATCCGCACATCGCCGTCGAGGCGATCACCGAGCGCGTCACCTCGGCCAATATCGATGTCCTGCTACAGGACGTGGATGTTGTGCTCGATGGCTCGGACAATTTTCCGTTGCGCTATCTGCTCAACGATGCCTGCATCCAGCACGCCAAGCCCTTGGTCTACGCTGCCATCGAGCGCTTCGACGGGCAGGTCAGCGTGTTCGATGCGGGCCGCCAGCGCGGCGTGGCGCCGTGCTACCGCTGCCTCTTCCCGGAGCCGCCGCCGCCTGAATTCGCTCCCAACTGTTCCGAGGCCGGGGTGCTCGGTGTGCTGCCTGGGCTGGCCGGGGTGATGCAGGCAACCGAGGTATTGAAGCTGCTGCTGGATATCGGCGAGCCGTTGACCGGGCGTTTGCTGCGCTTCGACGCCCTGCAGATGCGCTTCCGCGAGACCCGCGTGCATGCCGATCCGGCCTGTCCGTTGTGCGCGCCTGGCGTGCCATTCCCTGGGTATATCGATTACGCAGCGTTCTGTTCGCATTCGCCATGAGTTGAAAAGCGGCAGGCGCTGACCGGTTCTGCACGTTTTTTGCTTTATCGTGCATCTGGACGACTACAAGGCGGTGCGGCATGTCAGCGGAATCCTCGCAGGAACTGGTAAAGGTAGTTGCCCTGTTGGGTGCTGCGGTGGTGGCCGTGCCCTTGTTCAGGCGTCTCGGCCTGGGTTCGGTACTGGGCTATTTCGTGGCAGGTCTGGCCATCGGCCCGTTCGGCTTCGGTTGGTTCTCCGATCCGCAGGCCATCCTGCATGTCGCCGAGCTCGGCGTGGTCATGTTCCTGTTCGTGATCGGCCTGGAAATGCGGCCCTCGCACCTGTGGAGCCTGCGCGGCGAGATCTTTGGTCTTGGCACGGCGCAGATCGTCACCTGCGCCGTGGTCCTCACCGGCGTTGCAATCCTGTTCGGCTACCGCCCGCAGATTGCCTTCATTGCCGCCGCCGGTTTCGTGCTGACCTCCACTGCGGTGGTGATGCAGTTGCTGGGTGAGCGCGGCGACCTGACCCTGCCGTCAGGGCAGAAGATTGTCTCCATCCTGTTGTTTGAAGATCTGTTGATCGTGCCGTTGTTGGCGGTGGTTGCGTGGATGGCACCGGCGCAGATCGGTGCGCACGAGGGCTCGCGCTGGGCGAGCATTGCCATTGGGGCCGGCGCTATCGTTGGCCTGGTGCTGGTTGGCCGCTACCTGCTCAATCCCTTGTTCCGCATCCTGGCCGCCGCCAAGGCGCGCGAAGTGATGACGGCGGCGGCCTTGCTGGTGGTGTTGGGCGCGGCGCTGCTGATGCAGCTGGGTGGGCTGTCGATGGCGATGGGGGCCTTCCTCGCTGGTGTGCTGCTGTCCGAGTCTACTTTCCGCCATCAGATCGAGGCCGATATCGAGCCGTTCCGCGGCATCCTGCTGGGCCTGTTCTTCCTCAGTGTCGGCATGGCGCTGGATCTGTCGGTGGTGGCGGCCAACTGGAAGGTGATCGCGTTGCTGGTGCCGGCCATGATGCTGGCCAAGGCGATCTGTATATACGCCGTGGCGCGGGTGATGGGCAGTGATCACCGGCAGGCGCTGGATCGCGGCGTGCTGATGGCGCAGGGTGGCGAGTTCGCCTTCGTGCTGTTTGCCGCCGCCGCGACCACTGGCGTGATCGATGCCAAGGTCAATGCCAACCTCACCGCGGTTGTGGTGCTGTCGATGGCACTGACGCCGCTGTGCATGCTGGTATACCGGCTGTTGGTGAAAGAAGGGCAGGTCTCCACCGATGGCGTGGATGCAGCCGATGGGCTCACGGGCAGTGTGCTGGTTATTGGTTTTGGTCGATTCGGTCAGGTGTCCAGTCAGTCGCTGCTGGCGCGCGATGTGGACGTGACCATCATCGACAACGATATCGACATGATCCGCAGTGCCACCCGGTTCGGTTTCAAAATCTATTACGGCGATGGCACGCGACTGGACGTGCTGCGCGCGTCCGGAGCAGAAACCGCGCGCGCCATTGCGGTGTGTGTGGATGATCGCGCTGCCGCTGATCGCATTGTCGAACTGGTGCGGCATGAGTTCCCGCTGGCCAAGCTGCTGGTACGTTCGTTCGACCGCGAGCATTCGTTGTCGTTGATACATGCCGGGGTCGATTTCCAGATCCGCGAGACCTTCGAGTCGGCGGTGGAATTTGGTCGCGCAGCCTTGTTGCAGCTGGGGGTGGATGAGGGCGAAGCCGACCTGGTAGCGCGCGAAATCCGCCGCCGCGATGCCGAACGTTTCGAGCTGGAAATGGCAGGTGGCGGGCTGCAGGCCGACACCGGCTTGATGTACCGCAATACCCCCGGGGCGCCGATGCCGACGCCGTTCACCCCGCCGCGGCGTGAGTCGCGTCCACTCAATCCTGATGCCATTGCCGGGGCAGGGGAGGCGGCCGCTGCCGATTCAGGCAGGGTGGCGGGGCCATGACAAGGTGTGGCCTTGGCCGGAATCAGGGACAATAGCCGCCCCCGTGTTCACCGCCATACCCCATGACTGTCCTCGCCGACGCCTCCACCCAGACCTCCCGCATCCTTGATGGCCGCCGCATCGCCGAAGAACTGCTCGACGATTTGAAGGTGCGCGTTGACGCCCGCCTGGCCGCTGGCGGTGCTCGCCCTGGTCTGGCGGTGGTGCTGGTGGGCGGCGACCCAGCGTCTTCGGTATACGTGCGCAACAAGCGCCGTGCTGCGGAGAAGGTGGGTATCGAGGCGTTTGATTACGATCTGCCGGAAGGCACCAGCGAGGCTCAGCTGCTGGATTTGATTGACCAGCTCAACGCCGATCCGAAGATCCACGGCATCCTGATCCAGCTGCCGCTGCCGGGTATCCCAGATGCCAACCGGCTGATCCAGCGCATCGACCCGCGCAAGGACGTGGACGGCTTCCACCCGCAGAACGTCGGTCACCTGGTGCTGCGCGAGTTTGGCCTGCGCCCGTGCACCCCGCGTGGCATCACCACGCTGCTCGGCCATACCGACCAGCCGGTACGCGGCCGCAATGCCACCATCGTCGGTGTCAGCAATCACGTCGGCCGGCCGATGGGTTTGGAGTTGCTGATTGCCGGTTGCACGGTGACCAGCTGCCACAAGTTCACCCCCAAGGACGTGCTGGAACAGGCCGTGCGCAACGCCGACATCCTGGTCGTCGCGGTGGGCATTCCGCAGCTGATTCCGGGTGAATGGGTGAAGCCGGGCGCGGTGGTGATCGATGTCGGCATCAACCGCCTGGAAGATGGTCGACTGGTCGGTGACGTCGGTTTTGAAGCGGCAGCGCAGCGCGCCAGCTGGATCACCCCGGTGCCGGGTGGCGTTGGCCCGATGACGGTGGCCACGCTGATGCAGAACACGATCGAGGCGGCCGAGGCCAGCGCCGAGGGTTTGAAGTTCTAAGCTCCTGTAGTGCCGAGCCGTGCTCGGCAGAGGCTTTCCCCGTACAGCATCAGCGTAGTGCCGAGCCATGCTCGGCAGAGGCTTTCCTCGTACAGGATCAATGTAGTGC